>JAISTS010000056.1 GCA_031272455.1 Tannerella sp.
AAGCCCGAACTCAACCATCTCAAAAAGAAACTCATCGGGATGACGGCACAATATGACGAGATCGTCAAACTCGTTACCGAAACGAAAGACAACGAATATTTAGACTTTCAGGCACGCCGCTTAGTCGAAGCCGCCACGTATTGCATCATGGGTTACCTCATCTTGCAGGACGCCGACAAAGACGAAGCCTATCAACGCTCTGCCGAGATATATATTCGTTACGGCGAAGCGGAAACAGCAAAGATTTATTCGTACATTACGGCGTTCAAGGTGGAAGATTTGGGGCATTTCAGGGCGGAGTAATACCGAAAACGGTTAGCACCACCCCTCTGCCCTTGCCGTAATCTCTTCGAGGACAGACATCATATCGAGCGAAAACCGGAGCGGCATAGCAGGACTTTCCGTCAATCCACTATCGAGGCAAGCCATCACTTCGGCGGCTTCGTAGTGCAGTCCGTTGCCCTCCATCCCCGGCGAGAGGTCGGTCTCGACGCCATCGTTGTCGATAAACAGCAGTTCGCCTGTACGTGAGAACCTGCGCGGCAGTTTCAGCTGTCCTTTCTCGCCATAAACCCGCGCCTCGTTTTCGAGCACAGCCTGAAACGATGAAGTCAACATACTGATTTCCCCGCCATTATGCCGGAATAATATTGCCGTCGTACAGTCCGTTCCGGTAGGTGCAGGAATGGAAACAACCTGAATATCAACGGGTTTACCGAAAAGAAACATAGCGACAAAAACGGGATAAATGCCAATATCGGGCACGGAACCTCCACCCAGCTCAGGTGCATAAATGCGGCTTTGCGGGTCGAAAGGCGCCACAAAGCCGAAATCGCATTGCAACATAACGGGCTTACCTACAGCGTCGGCGTCGATCTGCCGTTTCATCTCAAGCAAGCTCGGCATAAAACGTGTTGACAGCGCTTCCATCAGAAACACCTTCTTTTCCTGCGATTTAGCTACCATTTGGCGCACTTGTTCGATGTTGGACGCGAAGGGTTTCTCGCACAAAACAGCTTTACCGGCTTCGAGGCACATCATCGTATGCTCAAAATGCAGATTGTTCGTCGTGGCAATGTAAACAATGTCAACGTCGGGATCGGCAAGCATCTCATTATAAGAGCTGTAAGCCTTGTCGAAAGCATACTCCGCAGCAAAAGCCGTCGCCCGCTCAGCCGAACGCGAAGCCACGGCATACAAGCGTGCGTCAGGCAACAGCTGCAATCCTGCCGCAAATTTTCGGGCTATCCGCCCGGGACCTATTATGCCCCAATTGTATTTCTTTTTCATATCTGCTTATTATTTGGTGCACGGTACACGGTGCACGGTGCACGATTTCTACTAACTACTTGCTACTTGCTACCACCCCTGACCTCCGCCTTAATCGTCGCGCAGCGCCCGCCGACAGGACGAATCAGGTAGTCGCCAACATTCGCAGGCACAATAAATGTCTCCGCATAATGCACAGTGAACGGCTCAAACTGCCCCTTCGGACTTTCGACTATTGCTTCACTTCCTTCGACAAGATTAAGCACATTGACGCCACCGGCTGTATGGTGCAAAACCGGCTTTGTGAACCAGTGTCGGCGCGTTTCGATAAATTCGCGCTCGTGCAGTCCGGTACGCTCTTCGGTCCAGCCATCGCCCTCGCAGACAAGCTCAACACGGTTAAGAATCTCGCGTCTGACCCAGGCTTCTGTCCTGTTCCACTGGATATTACGCGCACCGTGTTCGATGTTGATAGGTCGCGGTTTACCGTCAAGTCCCAGCCTTCCCCAGTCCCAGAGTTTAAAGGTGAAAATATAAGGCGTCGCGCTGATTTCCAGCACCATAGAATTAGCGCCCGAACAATGCACCGTACCCGCGGGAATAAGTACGTGATCGTGCTTATTAACGGGATATTTGCCTGCAAAGCGCTCTGCATCAAACTGTCCCGTCGTCTGCGCTTCACGCAAGGACTGGATCATCTCGTCGGGATTAATGCCATTTTTCAAACCGAGATAGACGCAGGCATCATCATCGGCATCAAGCATATAATAGCTCTCATCCTGAGTGTAGTGCATCCCGAATTTCTGCTGGATATACTCCGTCAGCGGATGCACCTGCAAGCTCAAATTGCCGCCCTGCATCGTATCCAAGAAGTCGAACCGAATAGGAAACTCATCGCCAAAACGCCCGTGCACAGCTTCGCCAAGCAGTTCGCGCGGATGCCTGAAAACGAGGTCGATAGCCGGTATTTCCACATCTGTATCGCCAAAACGCAGCAGCAGGCTGTTTTCTTCCGGCACGCAGTCGAAGCACCATGCATAATTGACCGTATCTTTGTCCAAATCGCAAACCTGCTTCATCCACTGCCCTCCCCAAGGTCCGGGGTCGAAGAAAGGAACGACACGAAATGGCTGACTGACAGCCTGCTGTAATCCACGTTCAAACCATTCGCGCGTAATCATTTTCGGCTTATCGGCGACATTAGTATCCAATACATAATCCATCTGCGTGAAAAGCCGTTTTTTGAAGCGATCGCAAATACGCCAATCGACGAAAAATGCCCGTTTATATTGCAACGAAGCACGTTCTTTCCGATTTCTGACGCCGATATTGCTCGCCTCATCCCGTCTGAAACGCAGCTGAATTTCCCATCTTGCCATATCTGCATATATCAGTAAATCAGGATTTTCGCAGAGATACGCCGCCCCCGTACCGACGACAAACGACAAACCTTTATGCGCATTGATATTCCGACGGAGCAGAGCAGTTTTATCTTTGTCGAAGTAACTGTCTATGTCATAACGTGTTATAAAACCAAATATCTCATCACCAGTGATGTCGTCGCGAAAAAATTCGTTGATTTCGGCTTCGGTTTTCATTGCCGCAGATGAGCTAAACTGGGCAGCATCAGGAAAATATCGACGCAGCGCTCCGCTTATTTCATCCTCGTAAACGCCTTGATAACATTCGATTACGGCTACAAACTCTTTTCTGTCGCTATCAATACGCGCAGCAAGTTCGCGGCATATCGCATCCCAGCCCGTAAAACAATCATCACTCCTGCCGGAAACCCGCACAAAAGGATATTTGTCGTAGTTTGGATTCATTTTTTGCTCATTTTTTAGTCAATTAACAAGCAAATGTACGAAATTTTCTCATTTTTTCGATGCGGCGAACAAAAAAAGTTATACATTTGCGCGATTTTTAAAACGAAAACGATATGAATACAATTAAAACTTATTTGTCGATAGTTGCCGGAGCCGCTTTGTTGCTGCTGTCCGGCTGTAAGAGCCAAACTGCGGAAGAGGCTTATCAGGCTTGCCTCGAAGCGGAAAAAAATTACAATGCCGCTGCGGAAAAATTGAGCAAAGCAGCGAAAGACGGAACGCTGACAGCAGAACTCGAAACATCTCTGACAGAGGAAAGTAACGCACTTTTTGAAGGCGCAAAAGCCACTTTTTCGCACTTCTTTGAGGAGCATATCAACACTGCTTATGCGCAGAAAATCTTCTCCGAATCGCGCTGGGTGAGGAGGCTGAATCAGGATCAGCTCGAAGCGGTAGTCAAAAAGGTTGAAGACGCAACGTTCAAAGAGACAGAGGTTTTCAAAAACGCTGCCGACCGGCTTAAATATATGAAAATGTCGTCTGTCGGCAATCCGTATATCAATATCATCTCGCGCGATACGATCGGCAATCAGGTGGAGCTTGCTCAATTCGTCGGTAAGGGAAAATACGTGCTGATAGACTTTTGGGCATCGTGGTGCCCTGACTGTCGTAAGGAAATGCCGGATGTTGTCGAACTGTATAATCAATTCAAAGACAAGGATTTCGAGATGATTGGCTACTCGCTCGACCGCGAAGAGGACGCTTGGAAAAAGGGCATCAACGACCTGAATATCACTTGGGCGCAAATGTCGGATCTGAGCTACTGGAATTCGCCCGGAGTGCAGTTTTACAGTGTGCAGTGGATACCCACCAACATCCTGATAGATCCCGACGGCAAAATAATTGCACGCGGACTGTCAGTCGAAGATTTAAAGCTGAAACTCAACGAGTTGCTTTAATTTTTCTTTATTATTCCTATCACTATCTCGTCTGTCAATGCCGCTTCGGTTGGCTTTGACAGCGTATAACTGCCGCCTTTGTGAGCGAGCGGAAGCCGTATCTCATTTCCCGTTTTTGGATTGAGAATCAAGATATTATAATCGCCTTCGGGAAGTTTTAGCTTGATGTCGTCCTGCCGTCCAATTATAAAGGCGGCAAACTGACTGTTGTCGTCGGCAAGAACAAACACCGAATCGGCAGCCGCAGGAGTCGTCAATAGCGTTTGCGGTGAAACGGGGCGCATACGGACGAAGTCGAACTGTTCGAGGAAGCGCTTCATGTCGCCAATCTGACGCCGTAGCGCTGGGCTGCCGCCGCCCGGAGTGGGCTTGCGGACAATGTTTGTACCGTCTTCCTTGCCGACTGCGAAAGAATAGTCCAAGTGGTTATACAGCGCGCCGCCGGAAAGCATGAACGCCCATGCCTCGCGACGGTAATATTCATCGTACAAGCCTTGAAAGCCGGTCTCGTTCATGCCTATCGGCAGGTTCAGGAAGGCGTTCTCGGCAATCGCTGTCGGAGGCGAGCAGTAGTGGAAGTTGAAAAGCGACCACGACGGGTGCGGGTCCTTGACGCGAGCCGTACCGTTGGCAATGTTGACGGAGATGAGATGACGCTTGGGAAGCGTCCGCTCCGTTTCCACGATGACGTCGGTGATGCGCTTCTGCCAGTCCGTCGTTACACCGCCGAAATACGGCTCGTTGCATATCTCGAAGTAAAAATTGTCGTAGCCGTTGAGCGTCTCGGCAAGTTTGCGGGCAAACTGTTCCTGCACTGATAGAAGCGCCGCCTCGCCGTCGAGGGTATAGACCTTGTCGCCTGACACAGCGCCGACGCCATTGACGTTGTTACGGCTGTTCATCGGCGAGAGCGCCCACTGCGATTCGTCATAGAACGGACAGAACAGGGTTATTTCCAGCACTATATCCCGTTCCGACGCCGTCTGTACAAGTTGGTGAAGGCGCTCGAAATATGCGGGGTTCCATTTCGTAAGGTCGTATTTCTGCCCGTTGCGCAGCCAGGGCGAAACATAGTCGTCGCTCTTCGGCGCCAGCGTGTTATCAAGGATATTGAACGCCTTCGGGTCTTCGTAATACGGACCGGCGAAGATGCGCGAATGGTTCAGTCCGTCGCGCTGCAGGGTGCGGAAATAGAGGTCGAAGTCGAATGCGCCGTTGAGCAGCGCTCCGTAGTGTTCGCCGCAGGTTATCAGCACAGTGGGCTTGTCGCGAAAGAGGAAGTAACGCGGGTT
>JAISTS010000057.1 GCA_031272455.1 Tannerella sp.
ATCGCTGTGATACCAGCATTTTGCGACCGTTCCGTGCGGCACGTCGTTGACCTTGTAGAGGTCGGCGCGACCTCCTCCGATAATGAAGATGCTCGTTACAGAAGCAATATCCCGAATCATATACGGATTATTGGGATCGCAAACTTTCACTCCGTCAATGACTAACGAGTAGGAGTAGAGTTCGGGCGCAAGGGGCGCGGTGGTGTACGTCCAGACACCTTTCTCATCTTTTACGAGAGGCGCATTGGCGGGGACGTCCATCTCGCCCATTGGCGTTTGCCGCTTTACTGTCGGCAGGAAATCGCCTGCCAGTTCAACTTTCTGCGCATCGGGCGCAAGGATTGAGAATGTTACCGAGTTGTCGGCATTGATTACGGGCGATGTAATATCGCCACCGCCCCAGAGGGCTTGCTGTGCAAAACCTGTTGTAAACAAGCAGGTTGCAAAAAATAATAATGATACTTTTTTCATATTGCTTAAAATTAATAAATTAAAAAATGATTATTTCTGAATTATCCGTCTTGAACGCTTTCCATTTGGGCAGATTATCGCCGTTAGGATTGCCTGTACGGGCGAAATTCACCCAGTACGACGACATTTGTTCCTCCAAATCGTAATCGGTTTGAGTGAACGGTCTGTCCCAAAGGTGCAGAGTATGAAGCGTATAGCCAAATTCTGCCGAGTGAAAGGCGCCGAAATTCGGCTCTCCGGGCGGTGTATGGTCGAAATAGTACATATAAACCGGTGATTTTCCTTTCGTTAACTGCAATTCTCCCCAGTGTTTGTATGTATTTTCTATACTCGGACCGAAGAGCAGGGTGTCGCCGCTGTTCCAGCCGAGAATAAGCGGCACATCGTTTTGATTGCCTGCGTTATAAGTCGTTTCCGCAGCGCTGACGACAACATTATCGACAACCGGCGACATCATTCCCGGAGCCTTGATTTTCAATATAGAATCGGAGGGTAAAGCGCGTAAGGCGGCAAGGTCGGGGATATTGGCGTCGGCAAGAATTTTCGTGCCTGTCTGTTCGGCATTTTGCAAAGTGCCGGAAATTGGTCTGTTGCCAGAAATTAGCGAGCCGCTTTGAGCTATCGCCCTGTGAAACAGCCCTTTTGCCAATGGCGAAACGAGCAGGCAGTTGACGCTCATCGAGCCTGCCGACTGTCCCGCAATGGTTATGCAGTCGGGGTTGCCGCCAAACGCGGCGATGTTGTCTTTCACCCATTTCAAGGCGGCAATCTGGTCAAGAATGCCATAATTGCCAGAAACGTGATTCGGGTTTTCAGCCGACAGTTCCGGCGTTGCCAAAAAGCCGAGCAAGCCCAGACGGTAGTTGATGGTTACATACACCACGCCCTTTTTTGCAAGTTCTTCGCCATCGTAAAGTGGCACCGTGCCGCTGCCGCCGCTGAATCCTCCGCCGTGAATCCACACTATCACAGGCAGTTGCTCGTCTGCTTTTGTTGCCGCAGTCCACACGTTGAGGTACAGGCAGTCTTCGGAAATCGGCTCTTCGGGCGCCATAAATTCCTGCGACCACATCATCATCGGGCGCGGCGGAGTTTGAATTGCCGAAGGCGGATTGTCGGTGCATTGGCGCACGCCTTCCCACGCAGGCGCTGGCTGCGGGGCACGCCACCTCAAATCGCCCACAGGCGCGGCAGCATACGGTATGCCCATAAAGATCTTCACTTTGCCGTCGGACGAAAGACGACCGGACAACAAGCCGTTTTTTGTCGCTACTTTGGTGTAATCAAAACTGTTGTTACACGATTGCAGCAGTGATGCTACGAACAATAAGATAAAAAAACATCTCTTCATATTTAATTCAATAAATTAACATATTAGAGTCTTAACGCTTCGGCGAAACTTTTTATTGTCTCTTTCTACGGTGTTACGCCAAGCGTTGCATCAACATAATTGACAGATGTTACGCCATCGACGGGGACGCCAAGCACAGAGACGGCGAAGTCGCTGCTCGTGAAGGTTAGCGTGCCGCCGTTATCCACGATTGTGAGCGTGCCGCTGCTGATGTACTGTTTCGTGTCGCCGTCGAGCAGGTACGAGCCGCCTTCGATAATCAAGCCCGGAACGTAAGCCGATAAATCCAAGTATGAGCCTTGCGCCAGCGAGCGGTAAAATTACGGTATCGTTCGATGTAGAGCGGCATTGCGGCGAAAACCGTAATGAGGAATCAGGTCAGGTAATAAAAATCACCGTCGCCGACAGCGGTTGCGGCATCCCGCACGAGAAACTCGAAAAAATCTTTGGAAAGACGACCTGCAACTGTGCCATCTGCCTGTGATTTTGGTTACCGCAAAAACGACCGTCGAAAGTCAGGTGGAAGGGTTGAAATCGGGCGCAGACGCCTATGTTACAAAGCCTTTCGCGCCCGATTACCTGCTCGCTCTGGTGAAATCGCAACTTACCAATCGCGAAAAAATCCACAGTATCCTTTCCGAAAAAACCAAAACCGACAAGGCGGTGGAGAAAATCCTCTCGCCGCAAGACAAAGCCTTTATGTCGTCGCTCTACGCACTTATGGAGGCAGAACTGTCGAATGCCGAACTCAATATCCAGCGCATGACCGAAACGCTGCATATCTCGCGCACCAAACTGTACTACAAAATCAAAGGCTTGACGGGAACCAATCCCAACGTCTTTTTCAAGACCTATCGCCTCAACCGCGCCGCCGAACTGCTGCGCGAAGGCAAACTAAACATCTCCGAAATAGCCGACCTGACGGGTTTCAGCACCCTGCCGCATTTCTCCGCCAGCTTCAAAGAACAGTTCGGGGTTAGTCCGAGTAAGTATGTGTAGGTAAATAAGTTAGGGCACCACGACATCTCTCCTGATCGTGCCGTAGGCGGAAAAATACCCTACCCCGCCGCCACGGATATTGGTGTCGATATTCGATGCGGGACCGCCAAAAAACGGATTTTCGCCGTTTTTCTCGCGCTGACACTGATTGACAAAATCATAATATCCGCGCTCTATACGGCTGAATAACAGCGCAATCCTGTCGCCCGAACGCACATAAAATGTAGTGTCGATGTTCATACTTTCGGCGTAGGGATTATCATTATCCTTGTCATCAAAATACCATAGCGTTATGTCATTGAGATACTGTCCGTTAATGCCTTCATCGGAAAAAATTATGTAATCAGTAATATGCCGCGTTTCGAGCGTGTCGTTGACGATAAAGCGGGCGAGGTAGTAATCGGCGCTCTGCGGTTCGTCCTGCATAAAAATATTTAAAGCGAAATGCCTGAATCCCATAATATTAATATCATTGACACGAACAGAATCCAGTTCGGCGTATTGCGGCATCACCGTTTCGGCGGTATAGATTTCAGCCACGCCGTCGCCGTTAAAATCCGTTTCTACACTTAGGGTATAGCTTATCCCCGGCTCGGCTGACATTATTTCCGTTGTCAGATACACACCGTTTTCATAAGGCGATTCGCGCAACGTAAAGGTCTTATCTTCCGACGAATAAATCGTTACAACGGCATCCGAAACGGGCGTGTTAGGCTCAATGTCGAAATAGGGCGACGAGGCTGAAATGCTGATTCTCTGGTTCGACGGATAGTCGGTCAGGCATCCGTAAATCACAATCACAGGCTCGCTGTTGCGCGTCTCAATATCTATCGGCGCAGTACAGGATGCAAGTACTGCCGGTATAGCTAAATATATGTATATCAGTCGTTTCATCGGGCTAAAATTTAAAATTGTAAGTTATTGACGGTACGATGCCGAAGAGGTACATCATTTCGGCGTAGGGACGACCTGTGTCCGAATCCTGTAAGTAGCTGATTATCCACGGATTATTCTTGTTATAGGCGTTGAACAGCGATATGTTCCATTCGCTTTTCCAGCGGCGCGTTTTGTTTACGTCGGGTGAGAAAGTGAACGACAGGTCGAGCCGGTGATAGTCCGGACGCCGATATTCGTTACGACCGGAATAGATCGGGAAATATTCGCCGGTAACAGCAAAACGTCCTGAGGGATAAGTAGTTGGATTGCCGGTAGCATAAATCCATATTGCCGAAAGACTGCATTTGCGCGACAATTCGTAATTGGCTACTATGTTGAGCGAGTGCGTTTTATCGAACGGTGCGAGATAGGTTTTGCCGTTATTGATTTCTGGAATGGTGCGTTCGGAGCGCGAGAGCGTGTAGTTCACAAAGCCATTCAGCCGTCCGCTGTTCTTACGCGCCATCAGTTCAGCACCATACGCCCTGCCGCGCCCCGTCCGTATCTGCCCGTCGAGTTTGTTGTTGAGCATCAGTTCCGAATGTTCGGCAAAATCGATCACATTCTTTAAGTCCTTGTAATACAGCTCTAACGACAGCTCGTATTCGTCATTTTTCAGATTGCGGAAATAGCCGACCGAATACAAATCGGCTTCCTGAGGCTTGACATTGGGGCTTGCCGAAAACCAGACGTCGAGCGGCGAACCGGCTGACGAGTTGTTGGCAATCTGTATAAACTGCACATTATGAGCGTAATTGGCTTTCACCGACGAGGATGCTGTCAGTTTGAACGTTACCCCCGCGCGAGGCTCAAATGCGCTGTACGAATTATAGACCTTGCCGGATGGATAAACGGTCGAGTCAACCGACTGATAATCTTCGTTATAATGAAAAACTGTCGCCTTGCCGACGTTCTGAAACAGCGACCAGCGAACGCCGTATTTGACGCTGAAACGTTCGGAAAATTGCTGCTCGTTGGATGCGTACAGATTGTATTCCAGCGACTTATTGCCCGGTAGTACCCAATCGTCGAAGCCCTGCATCGTAACAAATCCCGGCTTAAAACGGTGGAGCGTAGTCGAAAAACCGTATTCGGGATTCCATAAAGCGCTGATTGGATGGGTAAAATCAATGCGCAGGGTGATGTCGTTTATCGACGATTGCCATTTTGCCTTCGCCCCTTCGAGTTTCGACTCTATAATATAATTATAATCAGACAGATAGATGCCAACGTTGGAGAACATTTTTTCGGAAAAGATATGCGACCATGCAGCCGAAGCCGTCGCGTTGCCATAGTCGAACAAGCCCAGATTGGCGCCGAAATGGTCTTTTCCGTAGTAGCCATTGATTTCCAAGCGGTCGCTGTCCGAAAAACGGTGCGTTATCTTGGCGTTGGTGTCGTAGAAATAAACCGAAGTCTCTTTCAGGGTTTCGTTGTTCGACATTTTCAGGAACAAATCGGCATAGCTTCGCCGCCCGCCGACCATCACCGAAGTGCGTTTTCCAATCGGCGCTTCAACCATCAAACGGCTCGAAATCAGACCAATGCCACCGGTAGCGCTAAGGCGTTCGGGCATCTCTGTTTTGGTGCGTATGTCGAGCAGCGACGAGAGCCTGCCGCCCTGTTTGACAGGAATATCGCCCTTGTAGAGCGACAGCCCGCGCAGCACGTCGTTGTTGAAAACGGAGAAGAAACCGAGCAGGTGAGAGGCGTTATAGACGGTCGCGTTGTCGAGCAAAATCAGGTTCTGGTCGGGCGAGCCGCCGCGCACGCTGAAACCCGAACTGCCCTCAGCGACGGTCTGCACTCCGGGAAGCAGCTGCACAGCCTTGATGACATCGACTTCGCCAAGCAACGCCGGCATACGCTTAATCTCTGATGCCGAGAGCTTTTCAAGCCCCATCTGCAAGTTGTTGACACGCTCGTCGCGCGACTGCGAAGTAACGACGACCTCGCTCAACTGCGTATTCGGAGTGAGCGCAAAATCGACAACGACCTCGCTGTTGTCAATTCTAACTTTCGTATCACGCTGATAATAACCGATATACGAGCACGAAACGGTATAATTCCCCTTCTGCAAAGAGAGCGAATACATACCGGCAGTGTCGGTCAAGGCATTGATATTCGTCCCTTTAACAAACACGGCTGCTTCAACGAGCCTCTCGCCCGTAGCATTGTCGGTTACACGCCCTCGAATATGTACTGTTTGCGACATAATCAACTGATACATAACCATCAGCAGGAATGTAACAAATAATTTATTTATTCTTATCATCGTGCAAATTTACAAATAAAATGTGAACGACTACGGTAATCCGCGAAAAAGATTAAATCCGTCGGGTTTAATAACAAACCCGATACGCAGCATACTTTTGTATTTATTATAGTCGAGCAGACATTCGCCGTAGCCGTTGTAGTACTGGATAAAGAAGTACTGATTGTCGTTGCGCGTCGTTTTAAAGCTCATTTCCCACTGAGTATTAAAGCTGAACGAGCGCGAGCGCCAGGTTGACGTGAGCGAGAAAATCATCCGTTTATTCGGCGGATGATAGTTGAACGTAACCTCGGCAAGCCCGTTGTAGCTCAGTATGTCGCGGTTGTTGTCGCTGTCGATAATCGGGATCCAGGTCTTGACGTGCGTATCCACATATTTGCTCAACAGGAAACGCCCTCCGAACGAAACCTTGTTCCAGCTGCGCGACAGTTCGCCGTCCTTACCGTTCGATTCGTGCTCGATCATCATATAAGCGTTGCCCACATATTTGTTGCGGTAAACAATCAGGTGTCCAAGCCCTATTCCGGGGTTGAAATTCATATCGTACATCGGCATCGATTCTTCGAGCACATTCCATATCGTCTTCTGTGTGAACTGGATATAAAGGTAGGTGTCGAACGGCAATCGGCTTCGCGTCAGGCGCTGGCTGATGCTCAACTGGAATTTGACGTTCGAGTTCGCCGCCATCAGCTTATCGCCGATAGCAGTACCGCCAATAAAGTAATTATCCTTATACAGAGTGAAATACGAGCCGCTCTCAATCTCGGCGCGCACACTGTCGGCATTGTATTTCGGACGCAGCTCATCTATCCTTTCCATCACAGCATCGCGCCTCTCACGCCGCAGCGAGTCGAGATGGCTTTCCTCCTGCGCAATAACGGCTAAAGGCAGCATTGCTATACAGACAATGTAAAACAGTCTTGACATCTTCCGAATGTATTTTTTTTGACGCTGCAAAGTTAATGAGTTTCTTTGTTAAATATGGCATTTCTTTTATCATTTAAGGAATTTTTCACAATAAATTCTTACCTTTGTCATCAAATAAACAGTGATGCGGATAGATATATTGACGATTTTGCCCGAAATGATCGACGGCTGCCTGAACTGCTCCATCCTGCGAAGGGCGCAGGATAAAGGATTGGCTGTCATACAGTTGCATAATCTGCGCGATTATACGACGAACCGCTGGCGACGGGTGGACGACTACCCTTTTGGCGGCGAAGCAGGTATGGTAATGCAGATTGAGCCGGTTGACCGCGCCATTTCAGCCCTGAAAGCCGAACGCGACTATGACGAAGTGATTTACACCTCGCCCGACGGCGAACTGCTCACCCAGCCGATGGCAAACAGCCTCTCGCTGCTCAACAATATTATCATCCTCTGCGGACACTACAAAGGCGTCGATTATCGCATACGCGAACATCTTATAACTAAGGAAATATCCGTCGGCGACTACGTACTGACAGGCGGCGAACTTGCTGCTGCTGTCATTGCCGATGCCGTCGTACGCCTTATTCCGGGCGCTATCGGCGACGAGCAAAGTGCACTTTCCGACTCGTTTCAGGACGGACTGCTCGCGCCGCCCGTCTATACCCGTCCGGCAGATTATAACGGATGGCAAGTGCCTGAAATATTGCTATCAGGACACGAACGTAATATCCACGAATGGCGTCTGCAACAGGCGCACGAACGCACCGAGCGGCTTCGTCCCGAACTGTTAAACAAATGAAATTCAGCTTATTCTGCTTCAAATGACAAATAAAAAAGACATCAAAATAGTATTTATGGGTACTCCCGACTTCGCCGTAGCAAGCTTGCAGGCGCTGGTCGAGGGCGGATACTGCGTCGTCGGAGTAGTAACGGCGCCCGACAAACCCGTCGGACGACACGGCAGCACCCTCCAGCCGAGCGCCGTCAAACAGTATGCCGAATCGCAACATCTGCCCGTGATGCAACCCGAAAAGCTGCGCGACGAAGCGTTTATCGACAGCCTGCGCGCGCTGCAAGCCGACCTGCAAATCGTTGTCGCTTTCCGTATGCTGCCCGAAGTCGTCTGGGCTATGCCTCGACTTGGTACTTTCAACCTGCACGCCTCGCTGCTGCCGCAATATCGCGGGGCGGCGCCAATAAACTGGGCTGTCATCAACGGCGAAACGCAAACCGGCGCAACGACATTTTTCCTCTCGCACGAGATCGACACCGGACGGATAATCCTGCAACGAATCGTGCCAATAGCCAACGACGATGACGCGGGAACGATACACGACCGACTGATGACGCTCGGCGCCGCGCTCGTTACCGAAACGGTCGATTTGCTTATCGCCAACGATGGCAAAATCGTAACCATATCACAGGAACAGCTCGCCGACAACGCCGTCGAACTGCACCCAGCCCCGAAAATATTTACCGACACCTGCCGTATCGACTGGCATAAACCCGTCAAACGTATTTACGATTTCATACGCGGACTGTCGCCCTACCCCGCCGCTTGGACAGAACTGACATGCAGCGACGGCGAACAGCGAACAATGAAAATATTCCGTTCCGAAATCGTCCGCGAGGCACATCCTCTCGCCGTCGGAACAGTCGCCACCAACGGACGCGACCGTCTCGAAATAGCCGCTCAAGACGGAATGATGCGCCTGCTCGATGTGCAGATCGCCGGCAAAAAACGTATGTCTGTACGCGATTTGCTGAACGGACTGAAATACTCCATCATTTCTGCAAAATAAACACCGATAAACCTTATGGCGTTCGATATCATACTCATAGTTCTTGCTTCCGTACTGCTGCTGCTCGGATTGGTAGGCAGCATAGTGCCGGGCTTGGCAGGACCGCCGCTGTCTTATGCCGGACTGCTGCTGATACATTTCACGTCGAGAGCGCAATTCACTGTCTCGCAGCTCGTTTGGTGGTTAGCGCTAACCTTGCTGACCATCATATTCGACTATCTGATGCCGGCTCTGGGCGTCCGCAAATGGAACGGCAGCCGCTGGGGTAACTGGGGCTGTATCATCGGCACTGTCGCCGGATGCTTTATCTTTCCGCCCTGGGGCGTCATCGTCGGACCGTTTGCCGGAGCAGTTCTTGGCGAGATGCTCATAGCCCGCCGCGATGTCCATACCGCCATCCGCGCAGGCTTTGGAGCTTTCGTCGGATTTCTGTTCGGGACGGTGTTCAAACTGACGGTCTGCGGCTGGTTTATCTGGTGCGCCGTCAAAGCATTGATTTATTAAACATCTCTATATGAAAGCATTATTTATGTCAATAGCATTTTCACTGATCGCCTGCAGTTGCGGAACAAACGCTCCGAAAACCGGCGAAGCAACAGTCAAAAGCGTAACAGCCAAAGAGTTTCGCAAGTTATCAACTGCGGGCAAAGGCATCCTGCTCGACGTCAGAACAGCCGAAGAATTTGCGGATGGTCATATCCGCGGAGCGCAAAATATCGACGTCAGAAGCTCTGACTTTGAGGCAAATATCAAACGTCTGCCTGCCGATAAAGCCATATTGGTCTATTGCCGTAGCGGAAAACGCAGCCTTACGGCAGCCGAAATCCTCAGTAAGAATGGCTTCCGAAAGATCGTCAATCTCAAAGGCGGCATCGAAGAATGGAACGAAGCAGGTTTTGGAACGGTGAAATAAAGCCGTTTATTCCTTCACTTCCCAGCCTAAAGCACTGGCGCCCAGCACAGCAGCATCGCTCTCCCTGAGTTCGGAGAAAAGGAGTTGCGTCTTGCCGGCATACATTTTCAGCACATGTTTGTCCATCGAACGGCGGATAGGATCCATTATCAAATCGCCCGCTTTGGTCAACCCGCCGAAAAGAATTATGGCTTCGGGACTGGTAAACGCCACAAAATCGGCAAATGCCTCGCCAAGTATCTCGCCTGTTATCTCGAAAATCTCTATGGCAAGTCTATCTCCTTCAATAGCAGCATTATAGACATCAAGCGAAGTGATTTTGTCAGGCTCAAGGCTACGCAGCAGGCTGTCGTCGGTGCGCTGTATCAGCAACTCCTTCGCCGTCCGCGCAACGCCCGTAGCCGACGAATACGTCTCAAGACAGCCGTGCCGCCCGCATCCGCAAAGTCGCCCGTTTTCACGACGCATAATGACATGTCCCAACTCGCCCGCGAAACCGTCGTGCCCGTAAACGAGCTTGCCGCCGACGACTATACCGCTGCCAACACCCGTGCCAAGCGTGATGACAATGAAATCTTTCATCCCGCGAGCCGCGCCGTATGTCATCTCGCCAATAGCAGCCGTGTTAGCATCGTTAGTCAGCACTACAGGAATACCCGTGCGCTCGCTAAGCATCTGTGCTAAAGGCTCTTTGCCCTTCCATGGCAGATTGGCTGCAAATTCTATACAGCCGGTGAAATAGTTGCCACTGGGGGCGCCGATGCCTATGCCCTTGATCTGTCCTGAGCCTCCGGCAAGGTCAATTACCCCCTGCAATCCGTCGGCAAGCGCTGAAACATAGTCATTTATATCGGGATAGATGCCCGTCTTTATCGAACTGCTGTGAACAATAGTGCCACGAGCATCGACAACTCCAAAAACGGTATTGGTGCCTCCAAGGTCAATACCAATAACATAAGGTTTATCCATTTTTATTAAGTTTTCTTATCGCAAAGAAAAACATTTTACCGTTAACTTGTCTGTTTTGCGTAAATATTTATGTATTTTTAACATCTGCAACCCGCCTCAATTTCAATTGCAACCCGCCTCAATTTCAATTTCGCGGAAAAGTGAAATCCAACTGTTTACGTTCCAGATTGGCGTGTACGACCTTGATTGTTACGGCGTCGCCAAGGCGATAGATGCGTTTGCGGCGCTTGCCGACGAGGCAGTAGTTTTTCTCGTCGAACTCGTAGTAATCATCGTCGAGGTCGCGCATCGGCACCAGCCCTTCGCATTTGTTGTCGTTCAGTTCGACATACAGCCCCCACTCGGTTACGCCCGAAATCACGCCGTCAAAGACCTT
>JAISTS010000066.1 GCA_031272455.1 Tannerella sp.
AACCAGATGGAAGTTATCCCTTCGTCAACGCTTGGCGGCTTTGGCTGGCTGCACGCTTCGGTCAATGTTCAGATTGGCGGTAACCTGTTCCCGGGCTATGCTTCGCTTGGCGCCGACGGTAATTGCTACGAGCAGTTCCCCGGCGTGCTGAAGTTTGAAGATGCACGTATCGACCATCACGCCAACCTGAAGTTCTCAATCGGCGCAAACACAGGTCATTACGCATATCCTAACCCGCATTGTGATTACGATTATCTGGGTCTGTATGCCGACTGTATCGACGTTGACTCGCTGACGGTTTACGACGAGATACTGCTCGACATCGTTGTTCGCGGCGAAGGATTGCCGTCGGAGCTGTTAGACGGTGGCGGCGCATGCTATCCCTTGATTCACTACAACACGGTAACTCCGGGCGCCCTCAATCATATCAAGCTGAAACAAGACCGCCTGACGGAGAAAGATCATCCGTCGATCGACGGCACATATTATATCTCGCTGCAGTACGACACGGCATGCCACGTTGTAAATCTCTGTATATCAACGACAACGCTTCCGGTTCTCCAGCGCGAGATACGTTTGACGGAGAACGCTAACGTGCGCACTGTTCCGGCAGCCGGAATGTATCGTATCCCGTCGGACGGCATCTTCTCGTTTATCGCATCCTATACGACGCGCGATCCGCTGCAGGTGAAGACGAGCCGTATCATCAACGGCGTGCAGGAGATTGTTCAGGGCGTTCTCGGCGAGACACGCGACGGGGTTTATACCTATACGATCACGAATATACAGGCTCCGCTGACTATCACGTTCGGACCGGAATATGCCGGTAATGTGCCTATCGACGGCGCTGCGGTATGGTCGTATAACGACAAGCTGTATATCCGCGTCGAGCGCGACGATGTGGCGAAAATCTATTCTATAGCCGGACAGCTTGTGCATCTCGCCAATGTCAAGACGGGCACGACGGAACTGACGCTGCGCAGCGGGGTCTATGTTGTGGCGCTTAATGGCGGAGCGCGGTATAAGGTGGTTATTAAGTAGGGGCTGTTATGGGAATTGAGAATTGAGAATTAAGAATTAAGAATTGAGAATTAAGAGAATTGAGAATTCAAAATTAAATAAAAACGCTTACGTTAACAATTGAGATTTAACTTAAAATACTAGATCAAAGTACTAAAAGCGTGGGACGCGGGTGTGTGAACATCTGCGTTTCTTTTTTCTGCAGGTTGTTGTGCAGTTTGAATGTTATTTGTTGTATCTTTGCGGCGGTAAAATTAAGTACAAAAAATAGATAAAATGGCAATAATGAATTTTGGCGGGGTTGACGAGAATGTTGTTACCCGCGAGGAATTTCCTTTGGAGAAGGCAAGGGAAGTGTTGAAAGATGAGACGATAGCCGTCATCGGCTATGGAGTGCAGGGTCCGGGTCAGAGCCTTAACCTGCGCGATAACGGTTTCAATGTGATAGTAGGTCAGCGCAAAGGCGGTAAGACCTGGGACAAGGCGGTTGCCGACGGCTGGGTGCCGGGCGAGACGCTGTTCGAGATAGAAGAAGCCGCCCGTCGCGGTACGATAATACAGTATCTGCTGTCGGACGCGGCGCAGATTGAGGTTTGGCAACGGATAAAACCCTGTCTAACAGCTGGTAAGGCGCTGTATTTCTCGCATGGCTTCGGCATCACCTACAAGGAACGGACGGGCATCATTCCGCCTGCCGATGTCGATGTGATACTTGTTGCGCCGAAAGGTTCGGGCACGTCGCTGCGCCGTATGTTTTTGCAGGGTCGCGGGCTGAACTCGTCGTATGCCATCTTTCAGGATGCTACGGGGCGGGCGCGCGAGCGTGTCATCGCGCTGGGCATCGGCGTCGGGTCGGGTTATCTGTTCGAGACGACGTTCAAGAAAGAAGTGTATTCTGACCTGACGGGCGAACGCGGCACGCTGATGGGCGCCATACAAGGCTTACTCTTGGCGCAGTACGAGACGCTGCGCGAGAACGGACACAGCCCCTCGGAGGCGTTCAACGAGACGGTCGAGGAGCTGACACAGTCGCTGATGCCGCTCTTTGCCGAGAACGGAATGGACTGGATGTATGCCAACTGCTCGACGACGGCTCAACGCGGTGCGCTCGACTGGATGGGACCGTTCCACGACGCTACGAAGCCGGTTTTCGAGAAGCTGTATCGCGAAGTGGCAAGCGGCAACGAGGCGCAGCGCTCCATAGACTCGAACAGCAAAGCGGACTATCGCGAAAATCTTGAAAAAGAGCTTGCCGCCCTGCGCGAAAGCGAGATGTGGCGTGCGGGAGCGGTGGTCAGGAAGTTGCGACCGGAGAATAACTGACGCAACTTATAATTGAGAATTGAGAATTAAGAATTAAGAATTAAGAGAGATGGGAAATTTGACGTCTTATATTTCTATTAATCCCGCAATTCGTTTCGGGAAACCGTGCGTTAGGGGTACAAGAATAGCTGTTACGGATATTCTGCAATGGCTGGCATCGGGTATGACCTACGATGAGATACTCAACGACTATCCACAGTTGCAGCAGGTTCACATTCTTGCTGCGCTGAGTTTTGCAGCCGATAGGGAATCGGTTATAAAAATCATTCCGACGTCTTATGAGCCAAGTGCGGTTATTGCTTGACGCTAATCTGTCGTGGAGCTCGGTGGCGGAGCTGAAGCCGTATTTCGATGATTGTCAGCATGTTGATAAGACTGACATGAAATCACCTGCCAAAGATTCCGAAATATGGGAGTATGCTCGTACGAACTCTTATATGATCGTAACCAACGATGAAGATTTTTTGCACCTATCTACTTTGAAGGGCTTTCCTCCAAAGGTAATTTTGCTTCGTACAGGTAATCAGAGTCGCCGATTTATCGAGCAAATTCTGATAAATTTAAAGGGGCAGATTCTGGAGTTTGCCACTTCTGATGACTATGGTTTGTTGGAGTTTATTTGAGTTACGGCTGCTGTTTTATAGTAGAGGCACGAAAAAAAAGGGAAGACATCGCGTCTTCCCTTTTTCGTGAAATAATTAACTTAATCTAATTGCTAATTTGAAAAAAGATTTATCGATTTTAGTATTTAAGATATTCAAAATTAATAGCATAAGCTTCTTCGGGCGTCAGAGCGTGGTCATAGACTCGCAATTCGGCAACGTCGATGGGGTAGTCTTCGCCGTCTTCGTCGAGGCTGATAGCGAAATGTGAGGGCAGCGAATACTTGATGTCGGTATTAACGAAGTTGTCGTGATACTGCACTGCGTTAATCCAGCTGTTCATCGTGCCTCCGTCTTTCGAGCCTTGACGCGAGAAGATCAGGATATACCATTGTCCGTTGGTCAGGGCGGGTCCGAAGTATGTGCCGCAGCCGAAGGCTTCGGATTTATTGATAAACAAATCGCCGTCGGTGCCGCCGTGTCCCGATCCGTCGGGGAACCAAGTTTGGAAGAGGCATTTATACTGACCAAGGTCATAATATCTGAAAACGAGCACCATAGACCAGTCTTCGACATAATCTTTGCCGGCGGTGAACGGTATTCCGTGCACCACATTGATATAGTTGTCGATGCCGTGAGCTATATGTACGGCGTTGTCGCCTGCTTCGGGTCCGCTGATTGATTTGATGTCGCCCATAAGTCCGAGCGGAGCCGCCGAGCCTTCGCCCTTAGCCGGGTCGTCGGTGTCGTCGAAAGTCCAAACTGCGAAAGGTGCGGGTATGGGCACAGTCGGGTCGGGATTGCCGAGCACGGTTACGTTGACGGTTTTCGTGATACCGTCGGCGCTTGCTGTCAGCACAGCTGTACCGGCTGAAACACCTGTGATATTGCCCCATTCGGATACGGTAGCGATAGAGGGGTCGGAGGTAGTCCATACGATTTTTGTAAGGTCGGCATTGGCTGGAATGGGCCAATACGTTATGCTTGCAGTAGAACGTTTCTCCACTGATACAGATGTTTGCTGCAGATAAATATCTGTTATTGTTGCGCTCCTGTCGAAATAATCGTAGTCGGCGTATTTGTTGCAGGCGCAGAGAGCGGCTGCACATACGAGGGCGCAAATTCCTTTAAATATATTTATTTTGTTCATTTTTAATGTATTATTAGGTTATTAAAATCAATTATCCCATCCAAAGACCTGTTTCAAGTTGGGGTTGAGCACCAGCGCATAAGAAGGTATCGGGCGATAATAGTACTTAGGGCTTACCCACTGACGCGGGTTATCGCGGTCGCTTGTAAACATAATGTATCCGCTTGTGCCTTCGGAGAGATAGAACGTACCTGCCTGTTCATCAAGATAAATCTTGTTGATACTGGCTTTCACGTCGTCGGGCAAGTCGGCAATAGGACCTTCGCTGCCTGCCGAAGCCAGAATAGCGAAGTCGGGAGTGCCGTCGCCGGTGGTATCGTAAGCGCCCAGTTTGGGTATATAGATACCTTGAGGAGCCTGAGCGAGCAGTTCGCCGACAAACCATCGGTTAATATCTTGCAAGCGTTGACCTTCGAGGGCGAGTTCGACTCGACGTTCGCGGCGTATTTCGAGGATTACGCCCGTATTGTTGCCGCTGACGTTGGGATACTGTTTGCTGAGGATCGGGTCAATGTTGGCATTGGCGCTCGCAAGGTTGAGCGAGGGCATATCCACGCGGGCGCGGATTTTGTTCACTGTCTTGTCGAGGTCGTCCTGAGTGAGTGTACCCAGTTCGGCTTTAGCTTCGGCATACGAGAGCAGCACTTCGGCATAGCGATAGATAGGCAGGTCGTTGTAGCAGGTACGCCAACTTTCTGCGCCGAGCAATTCTTTTGTACGCGGATAATACTTGATGCCTTCGTAGCCGCCGACATTCAGATGGAGCGACATTTGATAGGCGTCGCTTGAGCCGGGTTTACGGAATCCGGGCGGAACAAAGGTAGCTTCAAATCGCGGGTCGCGGTCAACAAAGACATCCTTATACTCTTTCTTATTGTAGCCGGGCTGTTCGGTGAAGCGCGATCCGTCTTTCATCAGGAAGGATTCCATCAGCGAGCGGCTGAGCGCATAATCGCCATAGAGGTGATGAAACGAGCTGTTGCCGTCGGACAGTCCCTGCGTATATTCGCCCATAAGGATAATTTCGCTGTTGCCTGTCAGGTCGCCGCTCGTAAAGAGTGCGGTAAAGCCTGCGGAGCCTTTTCCCGTGATGCTATAGACATTGGAATTTATTATGCCTTCGGCCGTCGTTGCCGCTTTTTCGAGGAAGGCGTTAGCGGTGTTTTGGAGGTTCAGCTCGGCGTGATATTTGCGGAAAGTGCCTTCATAGAGGCAAAAGCGCGAAAGCAGGAATTGCGCCCCATATTTATTGATAGCGGTACGATTGCCGACATCGGCTTTCATATTAGCTACTGCAAATTCGAGGTCGGCGACAATAGAATCGGCTACGAGGGTACGCGGGTCGCTGGGTTTGTACAGCTCTTCTTCGTCGTTGGTAGCAAGCGGTGTGTTGTACCAAGGAACATCGGAATACTGTTGTATCTTGTCGATGTAATAGACAGCGCGGAAATAGCGCACGAGACCTATCCAGTGGTTGATTTCGGTCTGGTTGCCGGTGGCTTTCCCTGCATTGACGAGGAAGAAGTTGATACGTCGAAGAGTGCTCCAATCGTTCCATCCGGATGCTACAGCTGCCGAATAAGTACCGGCAAGCATGGCATATTCGTCGGAAGCGATTTTGCGGTGTGAGATATTGTCCGAGAAAGGCTCGTTTTCGTAATTATTACGGACATACAGCAAATTGTCGTCGTAAAGCCCTATGGCGTATGTTTTCAGGTCTTCAGGGGTATTGAAGAATCCCTCGGCAGTGATGCTTGTTTGAGGGAACCTGTCCATAAATTCATCGTTACAGGCGGTGAATATGGCAAATAAACTTATTATATAAAAAATATACTTATTCATAATTTTCATTTTTAACAGTTAGAAATTCAGATTTAATCCAAGTGTATATACCTTCTGCATAGGATAGAACGATTGCAGAGCATTTCCGTTACGCTGAATGGTAGGTGCGAGTTCGGGGTCGATACCATCCACTTTCAGGTGGTCGATAGTAAAGAGATTTTCGGCGCTGGCATATACGCGCAGGCGGGCGACATGTAACCTTTTCGTCATCGATGCAGGCAGTGTATAGCCTATCGTAAGGTTTTTGAGGCGCAAGTAGGAGGCATCCTGCAAATACTTGGTTTGCACGGCGGCAAGTTCAAGTCCTTTACTTTCGCCTTCGGCTGCATAGGGCTTCAGACGGGGGAAGTAGGCGTCGTTGCCGTTCATCGTCCAGTTGTCGCGGTTAGCAACGATAGCCGACGACCACGGGTTGGCGTAGATGCCCCAGAAATCGTGGAAGCCCTGATACGGATACCAGTCGCATTTGCCTACACCGTAGAAGAACGCGCGCAGGTCGAAGCCTTTGTAGGCGGCGTCGAGGGTGAAACTGTACGGATAGCGGATGCTTTCGTTACCGATAATCTTGCGGTCGCCCGGATCGTCAACGGTAAACTTGCCGTAAGTGATTTCGCCGTCGCCATTGAGGTCTAAGAACTTAACGTCGCCTTCGTAAACCGTGCGACCGTTGTCGTCTTCAGCTACCTGATACTGGTCTATTTTGGCGCGACCGGTAGGATTGCCGTTATCGTCGAGCACGAGGTCGCTTTTCTGCAGGTATCCGTCGGTGGTAAGTCCCCACAGTTCGCCGATTTCCTGACCGACATAGTAGTTGGCAGTTCCTCGTGTGGTATTGATAGATTTCGTATCGTTGTCGAACTTAGTGATCCACGTACGGGCGTCGGATATGTTGACGGTGATGCCCAGTTCGAGGGGCGAGCCGTTAAGGTTCACTTTGTCGCGATAGCCGACAGACAGTTCCCATCCTTTGGTTTTCAGGTTACCGGCGTTCTCTTTCGGAGGGTCGGCGCCGAACACGTGCGGCAGTTCCTTACTTTGGACGAGCATACCTTCGGTGTAGCGGGTATATTTGTCGAACGACAATGTCAGTCGGTTGTTCAGCATCACAAGGTCGAACGCGAGATTGACTGTACGGACGGTCTCCCACGTCAGATTACCTGCCACAACGCCCGGCTGGTTCACATATTGCGAGAGGGCGCCGTCAACGGGATAAGTCAATGTTTTCATCGACATTGAAGCTATATACGGATAATAGTCTTTAAGTACCTGATTGCCAAGCGTTCCATACGAAGCACGCAGTTTCAGCTGGTCGATTTGGGCTGCTTCTGCCAAAGGCGCTGCAAACGATTCGCGCGAAACGACCCATCCTAATGAGCCTGAAGGGAAGAATCCGAAACGGCTGTTTTTCGGGAAACGCGATGTGCCGTCGTAGCGACCGTCGATTTCGAGCAGATATTTATTGTCGTACGAATACATAAAACGACCGAACACTCCGCGAAGCGCCAGGTCTTCGATTGTTTCGCCGCCTTCCATCAATCCTGTTGCGAGTTGCACGGTGGGAAGGCTGGTACTGATAAGTTCTCTTCTGCGAATCCACGTCTCTATACCTTTCGTGTATTCCTGATTGTATCCTATCATACCGTGGATGTTATGTTTTCCGGCGAATGTTTTTTCGTAATCGGAATAGATGTTATAAACCTGATACGTACCCAAGTTCGACTTTGAGTAGGCATAGTTCACGTTTTGCATTCCGTCTTCGAGGTCGCCGTAAACCGGTTGCAGGGGGATGTTAGGACCGGCTTTCCAGTAAACGGGATAGTGTTCGGCTTTAGTCATCGAGTTGGTAAAGCGGAAGTTGGCGTCGGCTCGCAGTGTCCATTCATTCTTGATAAGATCTATCTTGGTGTTGAACGACAGTTGCGTCTGATTCCATTCGTCGATTTTGCGACCGCCTTCTTCAGCCAGACCGATGATATTGGCGCCATTATATCCGTAGGTGCCATCAGGGTTGTAAATGGGGCGCATCGGGTTACGGCTTATCTGCCAGAAATATTTCTCGACGCCCGATTCAGGCATATTGTACTTATAATAATTGAACGATGTATTTGTACCTACTTCCCACCAGTCGTTCAGTTTATACGTACCGTTGACGCGCGTATTGAAACGGTCTAAGAGGTCGTTGCCGTAGCGCATCATACCATCCTGATGGAAGTAGCCTCCGCTGACGGTATAAGCCATCTTATCGTTGCGGTTGGATATGCGCACATTGCCGGTGTATGTAGGTGCGATGTCGCGCAGGAAGGCGTCGTTATAATCTATTTCGTAGTAATTAGCCCACATACCTGCTGTAGTATAAAGTCCTGAAGCATAGCCATTTTCGCCCACCACTCTGTAAGCGGGATATTTGTCGGGGTTAGCCTTCATATTGCGGACGTGTTCAAACTCCGATTCGTAGAACAGCGGTTTGCGTGTCGAAGAGGGATTGGCAAGCGTCATGTGTTCGAGCGGGTCGGTGATAAGTTGCGGCAGGTAGGCAAACGCGCGGAAGCCGACATTGGCGTCGGCGCTTACCTCTAATTTGTTGTTTTTCGCCGATTTGGTGGTGATCAGCACGACGCCGAACGATGCGCGACCGCCATAGATCGCAGCCGATGCCGCATCTTTCAGCACTGAAACGCTCTCGATGTCTTCGGGGTTGATACGCGACAGCTCATCGGGGCTGACGGGCACGTTGTCAACAAGGATCAGTGCGCTACCTCCGTTGATTGACGTGAAGCCGCGAATGTTAATCTCAGGTGCACTGTTTGCTCGCCCTGTCTCTTGCGAGATGTTGACGTTGGCAGCTAATCCCTGCAATGCCTGATTGACATTGGTAACGGGGCGGTTTTCGATAGCTTTCGACGAGACAGCCTGCACTGCGCCTGTCAGGTTGACTTTCTTCTGCGTGCCATAGCCGACGACGACCACTTCTTCGAGCGCCTGTGCGTCTTCGTTCAGGATGATGCGGATATCTGTCTGATTGCCAACAGCTATTTCGCGAGTGGCATAGCCGATATACGAGATTTGCAGTATGGCGTTCGGGCTGACCGACAGCGTGAACTGTCCGTCGAGGTTGGTAACCGTACCGTTCATCGTAGCGCCTTTCTCGATAACGTTGGCGCCGATGACTGCTTCGCCCAGATTGTCAACGACCGTACCGGTTACTATCCGTTTCTGTTGCGTCGCCTCTGCCGTCGCAGGTTCGGTCTTGACAGCTTTTTCGGTCGGATAAATCATTATCAGCTTGCTTTCGGTTATTTCGTAGCTGACATTTTCGCCTTTGAGCAGTTTGTCGAGAATAGCCTCGACAGTCTGGTCTTTTACGCGCAGCGAAACGGTCTTGTTCAGGTTGACACGTCCGCTTTCGTAGATAAACTTAAACTCTGTTTTGCTCTCGATCAGATAGAGAGCCTCTTTGATAGACTGATTTTTTAGTTCGAGGCTGATCTTCGTGCTTTGCGAATAAGCGGTAGCCGAAGCCTGCACCCCGAATAAAATCAATGCTAAAGCCGTCAATTTCATCACATTGACGAGCTTGCATAGAATTGAGACGCTGTGTCGGTCTCCATCTCGGTGTTTACATTTTTTAAATTTCATAAAGTTTACAATTTGATTGATAATATAATTAGTTTAACTTCGTGGTTTCGTGAGTGATACGGTGATAAATCTGCCTTTTATCGCGTATTTTATCTTGCCTGTCCGCGCGAGGGCGTTCATTACGTCGTCGATGCTTTCTTCCTGCAGCACGCCGTTGTAGTGCAGTTTCGTGCCGATGTCGCCCGTCAAGGTGATATGCACGTCGTAGTGCCGTTCTAATTTTTTACAGATTTCTTCTAAGGGCGTCTCGTCCATATAGATTTTTTTATCTATCCATGCGCGGGCTTGTTCGGGCGTTACGGACGTGGATGTTATCTCTTTGGTTTTAAGGTTATAAACGGCTGCCTGACCGGGCGTGATCAGCAAGTGGTCGTCGCCGTGCGACATTTCTATGCTGCCTTCGACGAGTGAAGCTTGAGCCGTCGCGTCGTCGTCGTAAGCCGAGAGATTGAAGGTCGTGCCCAGCACACGGATTTGCAGACCGTCGTTGACGGTGATAACGAAGGGACGTTTGCTTTTAGCCACGTCGAACCAGCCCTCGCCGCTGAATTGCAGTTGACGGATGTTGCTGCGCGGGTTGCTGATGTAATGTGCGTGCGAGCCGGCGTTGAGTTTCACCGTCGAGCCGTCGGGCAGGGTTACTTCGGAATGATTGCCGTAAGCGACGTCAACGGTCATTTCCACAGCGCTCTCGCTGCGTAAAATGCCTGTATATGAGAGCGTAAAGAAAATTGCAATTGCAGCCGCTGCGCCCGAAAGGGCATAATACATATACGCCAGCTGTTTGTGGCGGCTTTCTTTGCGTTGCAGCGTCCGATGCACTTTTTGCCAGGCGTGTTCGTGGTCAAACATCTTTGTCTCAGTATAATATCGCGATGCTTTCCATATCTTTTTGTAAGCCTCGAAGTCGGTTCGATTGCTGTCGTCGGCAGACAGCCAGCTGACCAAAACGGGGTCGCTGACGTCGCCATCGCAATTATTGAGCAGATACTCAACGATATGCAATCCGATATGTTTGCTTTCGCTCATTAGATTTTTTGCTACTACAATAATAATAGACACATCACGCGCCAAAAAGTCCCGAAAATTTTTTCATCTTGCTATGCCTTTGCGTTCAAAGCAGCGTTTCAGCGCCTGCAACGCCATCCAGATTTGATTTTTCACTGTCTTGACGGATATGCCCAACTGTTCGGATATATCTTTTTGCTTCAGACCGTCGATGCGGTCTAACAGGAATATTCGACGGCTACGGTCGGGCAGCCTGTCGATGCAGTCGCGCACGACATCGACCATCTCGGCGGCATCAATCGCTTCATTACCATCATAATGCGTCGCCGTTTCTATCTGTTCGAGCGTCGCTCGGTAGTTATCTTCCTTGCGGATATGATTGAGGGTTGTGTTTTTTGCCATCTCATAGAGATATGCTTTCACGTTGTCGGTAACGCGAATCTTCGCCCGCCTGTCCCACAGCGACAAAAACACATCCTGCACAATATCTTCCGTATCGTGCCTGTTGGCGACAAAGCCGTAAACAAATCGGCACAATGGCGTATAATAACGTGTAAATAGCTGATTATAACTGGAATAATCATTATTAAGGACGCCATTCATCAAATGTATGTCCGATATGTTGTCTCCCCCCTCGTTCATAATTAACTGTATTGTCCGGATATCATCTCGCGATGGTCTGTTCTGCGCCGGTCGGTCAGAATTGCGTAAACGATTTCGACACAAATTCCATCACGAGCGGCAGTTCCATCCGCCAGTATGTCCATGTGTGCGCACCGTCTTTGACGCGGTATTCGTGCGGGATTTCCTTTTCGCGAAAAAGTATGTGCAGCATACTGTTGTCTTTGTAGAGGAAATCGTCGTCGCCGACGCTGACATACCAGCGGACGCGCTTGATCCGGTCTAACTCCTCTTTGGTGGCATTGTTGAGGATGTGCTCGAAGCCGTAGATCTTGCCGAAGGTTTCTTTCTGTTCGTCGGTAGCGTTCTGATTGCGCAGCAGCCAGTTAGCGCTTGTCGTGGCGCTCAGCGGGGCAGCCGCAGCAAAGAGTTCGGGATGATGCAGGGTGTAGAAAATCGTGCCTCCGCCGCCCATCGACAGTCCCGACACGGCACGATAACGGCGATCGCTGCGGACGCGATAGGTCTTTTCGATATGCGGAATCAGTTCGGTGAAGAAGAAATCCTCGTAGGAAAAGCTGCCGTCGGGCTGGTTGAAATAGCCTTTGACCTGAGTGTTGGCGTCGGGCATCACGATGATCATCGGACCGGCGATGCCGTCGGCAATGGCTTTGTCGGCTATGTGCTGCACCTGTCCGAACTGCACCCATCCGGTGTGGTCGTCGCCACTGCCATGTAGCAGATACAGAACGGGATAGCTCATATCGCTCTCTTCGTATCCCGGAGGCAGATAAATGGCATAATGACGATCGGCTTTCAGGATCTTACTCGTAACCGTGCGCGTTTCATAGACGCGGCTTTCCTGTGCATTAGCGCTAAGCATAATGCAGGAAATCAGTGCGGTAGCAAAAAATACATTTTTCATATAAGATTAAGTTTTGATTATTACTTGCGCCAAAAATAAGCATTTTTTCGGAAACGACAAAGGGAATTAAAAATTAAAAGATAATAGTTGACGTATGGAAGGTGCAGGGTACACGGTGCACGGAATAGCCGTTTAATCGTTCAACTGTTTAATCGTTTAACCACTACTAACTACTAACTACTAACTACTAACTACTGACTACTGACTACTGACCACAGTCGAATCGCCTTTTCCAAATCCTCCGGTGTGTCGATACCGATGGTTTCGCGGTGGGTTATAGCTGTTTGGATGCGATAGCCGTGTTCTATCCAGCGCAGCTGTTCGAGGCTTTCAGCCTGTTCGAGCGGCGAGGGCGGCAGTTTGACGATGGCGTGCAGCGTCGCGGCGCGGTAGGCATAGATGCCGATATGCTTGTAGAAAGTATGAGCCGCGAGCCACGACTGGCACTCGCGCGCGCGTACATAAGGAATAACTGATCGGCTAAAGAAAATCGCTTCGCCGCGCAGGTTGAGCGCCACCTTTGGCGTGTTGGGATTGAAGAGCGTCGTCTCAAAGTCGCCGTCAGCATCGAAAGGCTTGACGAGCGTGGCTATCTCCACGTCCGGTCGGTCAAAGCAGCTCTTCAGCAGCGTTATCTGTTCGGGATGGATAAACGGCTCGTCGCCTTGGATATTGATTATCACTTCGCTGTCGTCAGCCATCAGGTTGTAGGCTTCGCGGCAGCGTTCGGTGCCGCTGCGATGCTCGGTTGAGGTCATCACCACTTGCCCGCCAAAAGCCCTTACTGCGGCGGCTATACGCTCGTCGTCGGTCGCAACATACAGACGGTCAACCGTTTCCGCTACCTGCTCATAGACGCGACGAATCATCGGTTTGCCCCTCATATCAGCCAGCGGCTTGCCGGGGAAGCGACTTGACGCATACCGCGCCGGAATAATTCCTGTAAATTTCATCGACGATTTTTTTTTTTTTCTGCAAAAGTAAAAATTTTTTAGATGATACTCGTATTACATTCAACGGTTTGCGCTCTATTTACAATTTTTAACATATAAAAATGTTGGAAAATATTTGGTTTTTGGAAACAAAACGATTATTTTAGCGGCGGTTTTCGATGCTTGAAATAGAAAAATAAACCAATGCGACGTCAAATTGATTAATTTTTTTAAATTGAGAGTGTTAATAAATATTTATGAATGATATAAATGACAGATTGACAGCCATTGACGGACTTTTCAGGAAGTACCGAAAGCCGCTGTGCGCCTACGCTTTTCGGTTTCTCAGCAATGCGGAGGCGGCGGAAGACGTCGTGCAGGAAGTCTTTCTCGAACTCTGGAAGCAGAACGGGAACGTACGCCTCGAAGATG
The DNA here is from genome assembly GCA_031272455.1 of Tannerella sp. GTDB lineage: Bacteria > Bacteroidota > Bacteroidia > Bacteroidales > Tannerellaceae > Tannerella. Next base: position 13,492 of record JAISTS010000066.1, read on the forward strand.
CCGCCGAGGTAAAAGCCTATCTGTTCAGGTCGGTTTATAACCGCTCGATAAATGTCTTAAATTCAGCATATTCGCGTAACCACTGCGCTTTGGACGGTATCGACGAAACGCTGGTGCATCAGGATTACCTTGCAGCTCAGGGCGAAGACACCGAAAAGTCTGTGCTGCTGGCGGAATTGGAAAATGAGATCGCCAATTCGGTTGATCGCCTGCCGCAACAGTGCCGCAACGTGTTCATCCTCAGCCGCGAAAAGCAAATGAAAAACCGCGAAATAGCCCTCGCGCTCGGCATTACCGTCAAAACCGTTGAAAAACATATCGGCAAAGCCCTTGCCGTCTTGCGCAACAACCTGCGCGTCAAGGAACTGTATTAATCCCGAAAAAAAATATCGCTTGCAAAGGTAGGGTAAATGCCCGTCCGACTTGTATTATCTGTAAAGGAAAAAAATTGCTGAATGAAACGTAAGCAAACAGATATAAATGAAGTAATGATAAGTTACTTAGCCGGTTACGCAACGACCGACGAGAAGCGCGAACTGTTGCAGTGGCTGAAAACTTCGGACGAGAATGTCGCCGAATATGCCGCCCTGCGCCGTCTGTGGCAGTCGAGCGATATGAATAATAATGCTGAAAATGAGGCTGATAATGCCGCACTTGGCAAACTGCACTCCCGTATTCTGGAAGATTCGCTGCTCCGCCGTCAGCACTCGCCGACGCGATACGTATGGTACAGCGCCGCCGCCGTCATACTCGTCCTTGTGTGCGCAACTTATTGGATGACAACGCATCCCGTCCGCACAACCGAAACCCGGACATGCATCGTCAACACTTTTGTTACCGCTCGCGGCAGTAAAGGCAAGTTTGTGCTGCCCGACGGGACGGTCGTTTGGCTCAATACCGAGAGCAAGCTCGTTTGCCCCGATGTCTTCGACGGCGACACCCGCTCTGTCAGGCTCGAAGGCGAAGCATATTTTGAAGTGGCGCGCGACGACAGCAAATCGTTCATCGTGCAGACGGCGGATATGGACGTCCGCGCGCTCGGCACCAAGTTCGACGTCGTAAGCTATGGCGACGACCCGACGCCCAGCGTGGTGCTGCTCGAAGGCAGTGTCGAAGTCGATCTTACGGCGCGGGGCGATGGCATTAAGATGCATCCCGGACAGCGTCTCGAATATTCAAAAACGGGCAACGACTACGGACTGCAAAACGTAAACGCCTCGCTTTATGCGAGTTGGATAAACAGCCGCCTCGAGTTCGACAAGACCCGCCTCGCCGATATCATCGTCAGTATGGAGCGCTGGTACAACGTCTCGATTAAGTGCCCAGCCGATTTTGCACGCACTCAACGCCTGTCTTTCACTATCCGCAACGAAAACGCAAGCGAGATAATGGAAGCGTTAAGTATGATTATCCCCATACATTATCGCCTGACAGACAAAGAAATAGTTATAATCCCTCAACAATACTAATCTTTTGTGTAACTAAATATTAATTAAACAATGAAAGTAATGAAAAGAGTTTTTAATCGAACGATGAAGCTGAGCTTGCTGCTTGCGACTCTCGCGGTTGTGAACGTGTTCGCAGCCGACGAAGTCAACCTCTTAGCCAGCAAAGTAACGCTAAACATCAACAATCGAACTGTGAAGGAAGTTTTGAAAGAGATTGAAAAGCAAAGCAATTTCATTTTCTTTTACAACGACCTTGCCATTGACATGGAACGTAAAGTGCAGGTCAATGTGAAAAACAAGGAAGTTAGGGAAGTGCTCGCAAGTATCCTCCC
>JAISTS010000131.1 GCA_031272455.1 Tannerella sp.
ATACCTTATATGCTCATCGTCGGCGAAAAGGAAAAAGAAAATAATGAAATTTCCGTAAGAAAACAGGGCGAAGGCGATAAAGGTTCAATGAAAATTACTACCTTTGCGGCGCAAATCGCGGCGGAAGTCAACGAAATGATGAACCGCTGGGAAACGGAACAGACAAAACAATAAACAAAATATATTGACGTAATTAATTAAAAAGGAGGTACTTATATTTGATAAACGAATGAAAAACGACCGCGTTAAAGAACTGTACAGGATAAATGAGCGTATCCGTGTACCGGAAGTACGCTTGGTTGGCGATAATGTTACGAATGGCATTTACCTGACAAGCAAGGCTTTACAGATGGCGGGAGACATGGGGTTCGACCTCGTGGAAATATCGCCCAATGCCCAGCCGCCGGTATGCAAAATAACTGATTATCAGAAGTTTCTCTATCAGCAGAAAAAACGGCAGAAAGAGCAGAAAGCCAAAGCCGTGAAGATAATCGTGAAAGAAATCAGGTTCGGTCCGCAAACGGACGACCATGATTACAATTTCAAATTGCGCCACGCCAAAGGCTTTTTTGAAGAAGGCGCCAAAGTCAAGGCTTACGTGTTCTTCAAAGGTCGTTCGATTTTATTCAAAGAACAAGGAGAAGTGCTCCTGCTACGTTTCGCCAACGATTTGGAAGAATACGCCAAGGTTGACCAGATGCCCTTGCTCGAAGGCAAAAGGATGACAATAATGATGTCGCCCAAAAAAGGCGTCGGCAAACAGGCGCAACCGAAAGACGAAACAGAAAAAGATGATTGAACTCATTAAGTATTAACATATTATAAAAATTTAGAAAATGCCAAAATTGAAGACTAATTCCGGTGCCAAAAAGAGGTTCGCCCTTACCGGAACAGGGAAAATTAAGCGTAAGCATGCTTTTAAAAGTCATATTCTGACGAAGAAGACGAAAAAGCAAAAACGCAACCTGACCCTCACGGGACTTGTTGCACGAGTGGATACTAACAACGTAAAGCGTTTGCTGTGCGTCAAATAAAATATTCACTGTCAAGAGATTGTAAATTTATTTATTAACCGAACGTTCAGCGCCTAAAGTTCATCGAAAGAGATGACGCTGACGCTCACAAATTAAAAATTATGCCAAGATCAGTAAATCATGTTGCTTCGAGAGCAAAAAGAAAACGTATTTTGAAACTTACGAGAGGCTATTATGGCGCTCGCAAGAATGTCTGGACGGTAGCCAAAAACACGTGGGAGAAAGGTTTGACCTACGCTTTCCGCGACCGCCGCGCTAAGAAACGCAATTTCCGCGCACTGTGGATACAGCGTATCAATGCCGCCGCACGTCTCGAAGGGCTGTCGTACTCGCGTCTGATGGGCGGACTGCGCAATGCCGGTGTCGAAATCAACCGCAAAGCGCTTGCCGATTTAGCCGTCAACCATCCCGAAGCATTCAAAGCTGTGGCTGCTAAAGCCAAGTAGATAAGCAGCTGAAAATCAATTTAGAGAGAGGCGTTCATACTGATGAGCGCCTTTTTTTTGCGCCCAAACAAATGTTAATATCGAAAAAAAGTGCGAAAAAATTTGGCGGTTAGAAAAACAGTGATTATTTTTGCGATGGAGAAGATGAGATAAGCCGCACATGTTCGATTGGTAAACTCATCAAATTATACATAATTCCGAGACATGCTCTTGTTGTCAATGGCGGGCCGCGTCCCCTGCGGGATATGCTTAGCACGGCGGATTACAAAGGCAGCAAAGCGCTCAAATCCTGTCTTTCGGAGTTTTTCACATCCATATTGTGCGGCTTTCCTATAGAGAGGGCGTCCGATGTCGGGCGCCCTCTCACTGTTTTATTTGATGATTTTCACCCGCGCGGGGGCTTTGATGTCGGTTTTGATTTTGCCGTCGGCTTGCTTGCGATGGCTGATACTGACCACTCCATGAGGCGTTGGGAAAGTGCCTTCGACCCATTCAAGATCGCCAAGATGAGGCGTGATTTTCAAGACTTTACATCCCGGTTCTATGATTTCGACGCCAAGTATATGCTGAGTCATCCAAGCCGTCGGTCCCGACGACCATCCGTGGCAGAAACTGTGCCTGTATCCCGGATAGCAGTACGCCCCGAAATCGCCGTGGATATCTTTTTTGCCCTGCGGCGTAATCTCGTCAAGCCGAGCGGCATTTTTCATCCATTCGATATCGAAATCCTCCCAGAACGTCGTGGCACCCATATCAAGCATCCCGCCCCAGTATTGACGTATCACGTCGAGCGCCTGCTGATACTGACCGGCAAGAGCTTGAGCCTGAAGCATATAATAGCCGTAAAATGTTGAGAAACCTTTTGCGCCCCCGACAGACACCACTTCGTCGCAGGCTTTCGCGGGATCAAGTATTCCGGCTATAGCCATCAACGCTGCAGCCTGCTTTAAGTCGTTATGGTTCTTGACTTTATGGCTCAGCTTGTCGATACAGTTACGCGCTATCGACGCCGAGGCAGGCTCGCCAAGTATGTCGCAAATACGCACAGCATCGCGCATCGCCCAGACAATCAACGCTCTGTAGCCTGCTTCGACACCTGTTTCGTTAGGCGACGAGGGCCAGTCGAGAAAACGCGAGGGTGCGAGATGCTCTTCGCCATTCTCATCTATACGGCTGTCAATCAGACTGATCAGCCCTTTGATATAGTCGCTGTGCTTTTGCAGAAATGCGAGGTCGCCGTTTTGCATATACCATTCGTAATGGATTATGAGATACCACATTGAGTAGGCGCTCATCCCGTTCATCCACTGCGGCAGCGGATAGAGTTCGCACGATTTATCCAAGGTGTTGGGAATGATGTCGTTATATCCAAAGACTGTTCGTATTGACGACACTTCGGGGTGCATATCGCCGAGCCAGATCAGGCGGTCGCGTTTGATGCCGTCCCAGAGGTATTCCTGCATATTCAGATGCACTGTATAAGCCCCTGTGAGCCATATTTGGTTCAGCCGTTCGTCATTGCTGCGAAACGAGCCGAGATAAGGAATATCGCGGATACGCAGTATTGCACGGGCTTCTTTGAGATGTACGGTTGTCTCTTTTTGCAACAGGTCAAGCCTAACAAAACGAAAGCCGGTATTGCCGATTTCAATCAGTCCGTCGCGCGGCACTTCCATCACTATATCGCGCTTGGCGTGGTCGTCGGTCGCAAAGCCAACTTTCCATTCGCTGTTGAAAGTCTGGCTGTTACACTCGCCTACCGACTCTCCGAAACGGATGCGCACCAGCGAAGGCTCGCGGCGCGACGAACTGCCGAAAACGAGTTGCAGACCGCCGTGAAGCTCTTTTCCGTAGTCGAGCAGGATTGAGGGCGTTTCGTTGGCTGTACTCCTTAGTTCGCACATATCAGCTGCGCCGAGAATAGTCTGACTGTCGCCCTGTTTCAGGAGAGCAGTTTCGTTTTTGACTAAACTGCCATCGCCGTCGTATTTCCAGACTATACGCTGAGGCGAGATAAAAATGCGCGACAGCTCGTCGGGCTGGGTTTTGCCCTGATATTCAGAGCCAAAGACAGGCGGCAACTGCTGGGCAAAACATACGCCGCAGGTTAATACTGCTAATGCCGTAAAAAAGAAAAAAATAAATCTATTCATGGTTAAATTATTGATTAAACACTATTTAGCAAACTTACATCCCGCTGAAATCGACACCGTCGAACAGCAGCGAGGGTAAACGCCACGACGAACTGAGCATAGGGTCGTTGCCTGCTTCGACAAGATTGCTCCACAGTGTCAGCATATTACCGGTTATATTCATCTCGCTGACGGCTTGTACCGGATTGCCATTCTCTATCAGAAAGCCTTCGATGCCGTAAGAAAAATCGCCCGTTGTGCTGTTGCAATTGCCTCCGTTAAAGCCCGTTACAAGAATACCTTTCGCAAGCGATGCCACCAGTCCGTCGAGATTTTTGCTGCCCAATGGCATAGTGAGTACCGAAGGGGCATCTATTGTCCGCACGGTTTCCATCTTGTTAGCGTAGTAAGTATCAATGTAATACGTTTTCAATACGCCATTTTCAAACACCGGCATACGTCGCGTGGCTACGCCTTCGCTGTCGAAATAGCGCGCTCCGGACGCTTTCGCTATATGCGGGTCGTCAATAAGCGTAACATTCTCGCCTACAACTTTCTGCCCCAGCTTGTCGAGCATAAAGGAATTTTTCTGCTGGATAGCCGAGCCGTAGAGAGCGCTAATAACCGGCGAGAGCAAACGTCTGACGTTCATAAAATCGACTATCATAGGCAATCGTGCCGAAGCGATTTTTTTCTGTCCGAGTTTGCGCAAGGTGCGTTCAAGCGCCTTTGTACCAATGCCTTTCGTTTGAAGGTTGTCGAAATACAGCGACGAGTCGTACCAGTAGTCCGACGGACGTGCGTCGCCATCGCCTTTGATGCTGGCGCTGCCCGATACGGAAAAATTGGAATTTGCCGATTCGCCTTCAAAACCGTTGCTCGTAATCATATAACGGAAATTATCGCCGTCGGAATAGGATGATTCTGAGGCTACTAAACGCTCATCCTTACCCATAATCTCATCGCAGATATGCATAGCGATTGCTACTTTATCATCAGGCTCGACGGTTTCTATTTTCCGGTCATATAGTTGCAGGTCTGCGCCGTCGCCTTTGTAATAGAGTGAGGCGTCGGGCAAGGCTCGTGCAGGGTCTTCGGCAAGATAGCGTGTCGAGTCGATGCCATTCAGGATAAACTTCTCCAACTCTTTCTTTTCGAGGCGATTGGTTGAAAACGAGCCGTAGCGACCGTCAACGAAGAGATGTATCGAAAGTGCATTTTCCGATGCCTGTTGCAGGCGGTCGATTTTCATATCACGTATCTCGAACGACGAATTTGAGCCGTTGTAGAGGCTTATACGCGCCTCGCGGCAACCGTTTTTCAGGGCAAAGTCCAACGCCCTGTGTGCTAACTGTTTATTTGTCTGTGAAATCATATCAGCTTTCTCCTCCTACCGTTAATTTACTTACTAATGCCGACGGCATTCCGCAGGTTACGGGACACGATTGCCCGTCTTTGCCGCAGGTCCACGTCCCGTCGTCCATTTTATAGTTATTGCCGACCATCGTGATGTCTGCCAGCGCTTTAGGTCCATTGCCGATGATGTTTATATCTTTTATCGGCTGTGTCAGTTTGCCGTTTTCTATCAGATAACCGTTTTTGACGAAGAAAGTGAAGTCGCCGGCGCCGATTTGCACCTGTCCATTCGTGAATTTTTCGGCATAAACGCCTTTTTTCACCGAGGCGATGATTTCTTCTTCGTCGTAATTGCCTGCCTCCATATATGTTGACCTCATTCGCGGGATAGGCGTCATACGGAACGACTCGCGGCGACCATTGCCGGTCGAAGGGATGCCATAGAATTTTGCGCTTATGCGGTCGTGCAGGTAACTTGTCAGCACGCCCTCGCGCACAATATATGTTTTTTGCCCTTCGACACCCTCGTCGTCGATGTTGACAGCCCCGCGATTGAACGGGATAGTGCCGTCGTCAACGACATTGATGTTATTGTTACAGACCAGTTTATTCAGTTTATCGGAGAATATCGAAGTGTTTTTCCTGTTGAAATCCGCCTCGAAAGCGTGTCCTATAGCTTCGTGAAGCAGTATGCCCGACCCGCCTGCGCCCATCACCACGGGCATCTCGCCACCTTTGGGTTTGATGGCGTCGAACAGGATAGACGTGTTGGCAACCGCCTCTGCAGCAAGCGTTTCCATCAGTTCGTCAGTCAGAAATTCAGAGCCTGAACGGAACGAGCGGCTCGCAAAATTGTTTTCAATCTTGCCGCCATCAGCCATAATACATTGCGCATATATCTGAACCATAGGACGATAGTCGTAATACATCTGCCCTTCGGAATTACAGAAAAGAATATGCGAGGTCGTATCGCCCAGACCGGCTATGACTTTGGTTACGCGCCGGTCGAGGGCAAAAATCCTGTCGTTAAGTTTCTGCAGATAAGGCGTTTTATCTTTTACAGACACTTCGTCCCATGGCGTTTTGACGATGTAAAAATTGTTTTTTACCGGCAGCTCGGTCAGGTTGACAGGCTGATGCACAGCATTACTGTCGGCTATCCGCGCCGCCGTTGCCGCCGCTTTAAGCATCTCTTTCAGAGTGATATCCTCAATGTAAGCATATCCTGTCTGATCGCCCGACAGTACACGCACTCCCATCCCAAAGTCGATATTCGACGAGGCACGGTTGACAGCCGCATCCTGCAGCCCGATATTGTTCGAATAACTGTGCTCAAAAAACAAATCAGCATAATCGCCGCCTTTCTCAAGCGCCGCGGCAAGCACTTTCTGCAAGTCGCGCTCCGACACTCCGAAATGATTCAGCGCTAAGCTGATAGCGGCGGAACGGCTGCCCGAAGCGCCTTTTGAGCAACTCTCAAGCAACGAGGGAGCGACTAAATAACCTGCCATCGCCACACCTCCCGTTTTAATAAATTCACGTCTGTTAAATCCCATAAGCAACTGATTAATATGTTCTTTCCCATTATATTGTTCGCTATTATTTGCAGTTTTCCTGAATAAGCCGTTTGACTACCGGATCGCCAAGCTCGTCGGCTTTACTGAAGGCTTGGCAGGCTTCGTCTTTGCGCTCGAGGCGCAGATAACAGACGCCGAGCAGACGATGCGCCGACGCAAAATCAGGCTCTAACGTGATAGCCCTTTCTGCACATTCCTGAGCCTTTGCAGGCTCTTGTCTGCGCAGATAGACTGATGCCATTTCTGCGTGATACACAGCATTTTCGGGTTGCATCCTTACAGCCGTACCGATGTCGTTCAGCGCGCCGTCGAAATCGCCCTGCCGGAACCGCGCCTGCTCGCGAAGGTAATAGAACGCATCGGACACATTGCCCGCCATCAGGCTGTAAATTCGGTCGTAATCCCGTGCGGCAGCCTCATACATACCGCGTTCCATCTTCAACTCCGCGCTTTCTTCAAGATAAGGCAGGGCTTCGGATGGCAGGCATTTCTGCGCAGCGCTGTCAATCAAGGCTATAACCTCTATCGGATTGGCTCCGGGAATTTGCTGTTTGGCTTTGGCTGCTAAATAATACGTCGCAGCCGTAGCAAATGGAGTACTGTTGATGTACGAATATATGCCGTAAGCCTTCTCAAACTCGTCGCGATACAAAGCTATATCACCCTCTAACTGATGATATAGCGGCTTATCATCCTTTTTTACAGCCTTTTGCAGATAGTCTAAGGCGACATCCAAATCCCATCCCGCAGGCGGAGCGACCGTATCTGCCGTCGCAACTCCGTAAACGAGTTTGGCAAAATCATAATACGCATCAGCTTCATCTTCAGCATATTTGATGGCAGACTCCATATCCTGTTTGGCGAGATTGAGAATATGGCTTTGTCCCGCTTCATCGGCGGCAAGCTCTTTGCGGTGATAGGCATAATGCGATGCCCGCTGTGAATAGCCATCCGACACATTGGGGAAGGTGGCAATGTAATCGTTCAGCGTCTCAAGATACGTCGGCGCGTCCTGCTGAGAAGCGAGGAAGATAAGCGCAATACGGGCATCGTCGGGCGACGGCGACCACGCCTTGCGAATGGCTATCGACGAATAGACGTTGTTCCACAAATCGGTAGCGCCTATCACTATGCTGCTGATGTATCGTGTTGATATCCCGTAAGTTTTGTTCTTCCCCGAAGCATCCGCCTGCGTCATTGCGAACACTTTGCCGTCGGATGTTACGAGCGGCAGACTGATTTGCGTCGCCTGTAAATTTGCATCTATTTTGTAATAGCCATAAGTGTTGCGGATTTTTGTATTTTCGAGGATGGAGCCTTTGAGCGGCGTCGCGTTTTTGTTTGTCCCGAACGACAGGATGATCGCTTCCGCACCCGTATCCGGCTCTACATCAGCCTGTTCGAGATAGTCGTATTTCTTGGGCGTCTCAACCTTAAAACGTATGACGTCATAAATCTTGTCGGCGCCCAATATGCGCGTTACAGACATACGGTTGCCCGCCGCATCTGTTACGAACGCCTGCGACGCCCCTTCAAACAGCGTATAGTCAGACACCGCCTCACCACCGGCACCAATAAAAAAGCCATTACCGCGTCGCACAGCGCCATTGGCGTCGTGAACTTCGACCGTAACAACTGCATTACCCGCTTTTTCAAGCCATTTAGGTGGTTTCTGAGCCGAAAGATCGCAGCATATCAAGCATACCGCAAGCGCCGCAAAAACCACTCTCAAAGCCGTTTTATTCATATCCATTTTACATATTGACTGATTCCGGACTGCAAAAATAGCATTATTTTACGGCATCAGCAAATTTATGAACACCTAAAATGCGCATTTGACTTGTTTGCCTTTGTGGTTCATAAAAAAAAAAAAAGAGACCGCCCGCGCAGACGGCGGACAGTCTCTTATTCTCTGTTTTAACCTTTATTTCAGCAATATACGATGCGTAGAATACGTATTGTTGCCTGTTTCAATCCGCAAGATATAGAT
>JAISTS010000134.1 GCA_031272455.1 Tannerella sp.
GACTGATACTCTCCGCCACGTCAAGCGCAGTCGCGCCCTCGGCATATTCGCGAACGGAGTTATCGGGAAATGTTATTTTTATCATATTCATTATCTGATTCAGGGCGCAAAGGTACGAATTTATTTTATTTTCGTAAAATTTTTGCTGTTAAAATCGCTGTTTTGAGCGTTTTGAGCCTGCCGTGAAATTAAAAATTTTAACCTTTTGCTAATGTGCTGAAAATCACCAAATCGCTGTCAGAAATATGTGTGGGGCAGTTTTTAAACTTTTCCGGTTAACATATTTTCGTTAAGATAAAACAACTTAAACGCCAGATAGTTATATATTCAAAATTCTGCATACAAACGGTACAACGTAAAAAAAAAACACTTATCTTTGCAGCCGAGATTAAACACTTAAAGAGTAGTAAGTTATGAAAAAGGATTTTATTTTGAAGTTGTTTCTTGCAGTTGCTATGACATCTTTAGCCGGATGGGTGGCGGCTCAGGAGGCAGGAGGCAGTGGCGCAAGCTCGAACAGTTCCGTCGAACAGACTTCGCTCGCGCGTACATTAATATTAAATGATGATTCGCAGGGGATAGGCTCTGTTGAGGGGAGTAATATCTCTTCGATGGTTGAGATCGTTTCAGCGACGCACGTTTATGATCCTTCGGCTCGCAGGGATCTTTCTGCGGCACGTCGAGGCTATGTCGATCCGGATGGTTACTATCGCGACATCCGCGCTTTTTCGCGTGAATATGTTGCGAACCATCGAGGAGCGAGTAACAAATACAAACAGAAGTAGCGGGCGACGGTCGCTGTTAAGCTATTTCATTGCGTCGAGCAGCTCGGTCAGTTGGCGGACTCCTTCCGTGGCGACGTTGCGGATGACGTGGATATCGCTGCGCGATGTCCTGACTTCTTTTGGGTCAATGAGGTATATCGGCTGTCCGTTACGAACGTAATTGATCAGTCCGGCTGCCGGATAGACATTGAGCGACGAGCCTATGATGACGAAAATATCGCAGGCTTCGACCCATTTGATAGCCGGTTCGAGCATCGGTACTGCTTCGCCGAAGAAAACGATGAACGGGCGCAGTTGTACGCCGTTTTCATCCTTGTCGCCCACGTTTATGTCGGGATGATCGGGCGAGATGTCGTACGCTTTGTTCAGGTCGTTGACCGGGCACGATTTCATCATTTCGCCGTGAAGGTGAATGATTTTGCTGCTTCCGGCACGTTCGTGGAGGTTGTCAACGTTCTGTGTGATAATGTAAACGTCGAAATCTTTTTCCAGCGCTGCCAGACCTTTATGCCCGTCGTTAGGTTGGGCGTTGAGCAGTTCGCGTCGCCGCTGGTTGTAAAAATCGAGCACAAGTTGAGGGTTGGCGGCGAGACCTTCGGGCGTAGCGACCTTTTCGACGGGGTAATTGTTCCACAGTCCGTTGGAGTCGCGGAAGGTCGAAATGCCGCTTTCGGCACTCATTCCGGCGCCGGTCAGAATTGCTAATTTCTTTTTCATATCGTTTGTTGTTTTATAGTTAATTACTCATTATCAGTTGCTTACAACCAATTGACTGCCGCTGCCTGTTACGGTATATCGTTTCAGATAGTGTGAGCTGACGCCGTTTGGAGCGCCCGAACCGCCGAAGCCGATGTCGTATTTTGTGCCACATCTCGGGCAAACGGCTGTCAGGGTGTTTTCGTCAGCTTCGACCAATGTGGTGCGGCTTGCCTCGTAAGGACAGGACAAATCGAAGGCATAGTACTGATCGTCAATGGCATGGACAACCAACACGCCGCCAAAGCCTACCTGCTCGAAATTGATGTTTACATTTTTGAGTGTGAACGCCTTACTGCTTGGAACGTCGCGCAGTTCCTTATCTCGGTACGTCAGGTCAACGTTGATATGCACCGGATAGTTGGGAACGGGATTTTGATGCTCCGCACATGCGGTGATTATCAGGCATATAGAGATAAATAAACGTTTCATAGCGCAAGCAGTTTTTGTTCGGCTTGTTCCGACAGTTCAAAATTGAAATCGCTTACAGTCCGGCTGTGCAGAGCGACGATTTTATCGTTGCAAAGGTTTCCGATGCTGCCTTCGTGAGTGTGTGCCACTTCTTTGCGCGGAACAAATTTTCCGGCTTCGATTTCAAGCCCGACCTGCTTGTAGGCGTCGCGAAAAGGCGTTCCGGCTAAAACTCGGCGGTTGACTTCTTCGACGCTGAATATCAGCGAATATTTCTCGTCGTCAAGGATGTGTTCGTTGATTGTTAGCGAATTAATCATCTGATTGACAATCTTCAGGCAGTCGTTCAGTTCGTTGAACGAGGGCAGGAATATCTCCTTTATTATCTGGAGGTCGCGGAAGTATCCCGATGGCAGATTGTTGGTTATCAGCGTGATTTGTTGCGGCAATGCCTGTATTTTGTTGCATTTGGCGCGGACAAGTTCAAAGACATCGGGATTTTTCTTGTGCGGCATTATGCTTGAGCCTGTGGTGTAACTGTCGGGCAGACTGATAAATCCGAAGTTCTGGCTGTTGAAAAGGCAGGCGTCCATAGCGAGCTTGCCAATCGTCGCAGCAATCCCTGCGAGGGCAAACGCTACGGTACGTTCCATTTTCCCGCGTCCCATCTGGGCATAGACAACATTATAGTCAAGCGACTCAAAGCCAAGCAGTTCGGTCGTCAAAGTGCGATTGAGCGGGAACGACGAGCCATATCCGGCAGCCGAGCCGAGAGGGTTGCGATTGCAAATACGGTAAGCCGCCAGCATCAGTTGCAGGTCGTCAACAAGGCTTTCGGCATAGGCGCCGAACCATAGCCCGAACGACGAGGGCATAGCGATTTGCAAGTGGGTATAGCCGGGCATCAAAACCGATTTATAACGCTCGCTTTGAGCTGTTAACGAGTTGAACAGCGACGAAACGTGGCTTACTGTTTCCTTTATGTTAGCGCGGGTAAACAGCTTAATATCAAGCAAAACCTGATCGTTGCGCGAGCGTCCGCCGTGGATTTTCTTGCCGATGTCGCCAAGTGTGCGTGTCAGCATCAGTTCGACCTGAGAATGAACATCTTCGACTCCGTTTTCGATGACGAACACACCCGAACGCGCCAGCCAGTGAATATCTTTCAGCTCATTCATCAGCATACGCCACTCGCCTTCGTCGAGCAAGCCCACAGATTTGAGCATAGTGATATGCGCCATCGAGCCAATAACATCGTATTCAGCAAGATACAAGTCCATTTCGCGGTCGTTGCCGACAGTGAAACGCTCTACCTGCTCATCCAACTGCGTATTTTTATCCCAAAGTTTCTGCGCCATTGCCGGATGATTATTGGTATGATAATGAAGCAATTAAGTCCGATACTTTATCCAGCGCTTCCTGTATGGGCTTTGAGAATATCGGCTTAATGAACGGATTGAGGTCGGTTCGCAATGTCAGCTTCATCGCCGTAGTCTCCTCGTTTACAGGCTTTAGCTGTATCCAGAGGTTGAGCGGGACGACCGAATTTGACGCCTCGAACTTGACCGTTTTGTTTGGCTCGCGGTTGACGACCGAGAACACTACTTTTCCTACCGGACTGATTTCCATCGAGCAGCTGTCGCGGTCGAACGCGAAGCCTTTCACCTTGTCTTCGGGGATGCGGTCTTTGACCTTTTCGAGATTGCTCAAGTCCGACAGGAAGTTGAAAACCAGCTCGTTGTTGTGCGGGATGGTTCTTATAGGGCTTTTAAATTCCGTCATTTGATTTTCGTTTTTGTCTGCATCCAGCTGGCAGGGTCTTTGCGCCATTCCTGCAATATGGAGAGGTGCGACTTGTCGATAAAGCCCGTTTTGATGGCTTCTTCGATGACGACGTCGTAGTTCGACAGGGTCGTCAGCTCGACGTTGGCTTTTTTGAAACTCTTCTCGGCGACAGGGAAGCCGTGCGAGAATATCGCCACCATACCGACCACTTCGCAACCGAAGTCGCGCACTGCCTGTACTGCGCTCAGACTGCTTTTGCCGGTCGAGACAAGATCCTCGATAACAACTACTTTGGCGTTGGTCTGCAGCTCTCCTTCTATAAGATTTTCCAGTCCGTGGTCCTTGCGCTCGGAGCGGATATAGGCAAAAGGAAGCCCCAGCATATCGGCTACAAGGGCGCCCTGCGCAATCGCGCCCGTAGCTACTCCGGCAATCGCATTGGCGGTTTCGTATTTTTCGGAGATAATACGCGCGAGTTCCAATTTAATTAATGTACGTACAGCCGGATACGACAAAGTCTTGCGGTTGTCGCAGTATATAGGCGATTTCCAGCCCGACGCCCACGTGAACGGGTTTGCCGGCTGCAACTTTATAGCCCTGATTTCGAGCAATTTCTCTGCTACAATTCTTTCTAACGATTTCATAGTTCACTTAATTTTCATAACGTTTGCGAACCGCAAAATTAATTAATGTTTTTGAATTTTAGATATGTTTTTCAACATATTTTTTTTAGAAAACGCCTTTCGTGCTGATATAACGTAATTTATATTTTTTTTGACAGATTTTTTTGTTGTTCCGAAAAAATGTTCGTATCTTTGCGCCCGAATTGAAGTGGACAGATTTGTATGCTTGCAACCACGGGAAAAAATGCTAAAAAAACAATCTTTTCTTGCCGTCAGCGGCGCAACAATCCTCACACAATCAATTCGTTATGTTTTACTAATTAAATTTTTACAACGTAATGAGTTACTTATTCACCTCCGAATCGGTGTCCGAGGGACACCCCGATAAGGTTGCCGATCAGATATCGGACGCCTTGCTTGACGAGTTTCTGGCTTATGACAGGGATTCAAAAGTTGCATGCGAAACGCTGGTAACGACCGGTCAGGTCGTGCTGGCTGGAGAAGTCAAATCGAGCGCATATATTGATGTTCAGGAAGTTGCCCGCAGCGTCATTGAGCGTATCGGTTACACTAAAAGCGAATATCGCTTTGAAGGTCGTTCGTGCGGTGTGCTTTCAGCCATCCACGAACAGAGCGGCGACATCAACCGTGGCGTCGAGCGCGCCGATCCTTACGACCAGGGCGCAGGCGACCAGGGAATGATGTTTGGCTATGCCACCAAAGAGACAGCCAACTATATGCCGCTAGCGCTCGACCTGTCGCACACGCTGCTGAGCGAGCTTGCGAAAATCCGCAAAAACGAGATTGAACTGATGCCGTATCTGCGTCCCGACGCCAAAAGTCAGGTAACGATTGAGTATGCCGACGACGGTTTGCCGCTGCGTATCGACACGATTGTCGTCAGCACGCAGCACGACGAGTTTATAACCGTCGGCAAAGGACTGACGCAGGACGAAGCCGACGCTGCTATGGGCAAAAAAATCAAAGCAGATGTGATTAATATCCTGATACCAAGGGTGAAAGCCCTCTATCCGGCATCCGTACAGGCGCTGTTCAACGACGGCATCACCTACCACGTCAATCCGACGGGTAAGTTCGTCATCGGCGGTCCGCACGGCGACACCGGTCTGACCGGTCGCAAAATCATCGTCGATACCTACGGCGGCAAAGGCGCTCACGGTGGCGGTGCGTTTTCGGGCAAAGACCCGTCGAAAGTTGACCGTTCGGCAGCTTATGCAGCGCGTCATATCGCCAAAAATCTTGTTGCGGCAGGCGTCGCCGACGAGGTGCTGGTGCAAATATCATACGCCATTGGTGTGGCGCGTCCTACAAGCGTGTCGGTCAATACATTAGGACGTTCAAATCTGAAAATCAGCGACGGCGAAATATCGCGTAAGGTCGAGCAACTCTTCGACCTCCGCCCGAAAGCCATCGAGGAACGGCTCAAACTGCGTAATCCGATCTACCTTGAAACAGCTTCGTACGGACATTTCGGACGCGAGCCGCAAAAGGTCAAAAAAACGTTCAGGTCGCGCTATTCGGCTGAACCATTGGAAGTTGAAGTCGAACTCTTCACTTGGGAAAAGACCGATTATGTGGATGAAGTGAAAAAAGCTTTCGGTTTATGATGTTTTTTTCAAAGAAACTCAGTATCTTTACCCCCGAAAAAAAATACTGATTATGTGCAGAAAAATATTAGTTTACTTTCTATGGGCTTCATCGTGTTTATTTATGGCTGATTGTCAGAATAATAAGAGCATCATTGCCGAAGGCGCAACCGTCGAAAAACTGGCTGACGGCTTCAGTTTTACCGAAGGTCCGGCAGTCGATAAAGCCGGCAATGTCTATTTCACCGACCAGCCGAACGACAAAATTTTCAAATGGTCGGTCGATGACAAGTTGACTGAATATGCCACGGGGCAGGGCAGGGCAAACGGTATGTATTTCGACAACGAAGGCAACCTGCTGAGCTGTTCCGACCTCAATAACGAGCTTTGGCAGATCAATGCCGACGGCTCGCACGTGGTGCTGGTATCTGATTTTGACGGCAAAAAGTTGAACGGACCGAACGATTTGTGGGTGCATCCGAAAACGGGCGGTATCTATTTCACCGACCCGCTCTATCCGCGCGAATACTGGACGTCGCGCGGTGCGGAAATGCAGCAGGACGGGCAGCACGTTTACTATATTTCGCCTGATTATATGTCTGTTACACGTGTTGCAACAGACTTTAAACAGCCCAATGGCATCATCGGTACGCCTGACGGCAAAACCCTGTATGTGGCTGATATCGGCGACCGTAAGACTTACGCCTACGACATTCAAAATGACGGGACGCTTGCGGGGAAACGGCTTTTGTGCGAAATGGGTTCCGACGGGATGACCATCGACAGCGAAGGTAATATTTATCTGACAGGCAGAGGGGTAACCGTTTTCAATCCTGTCGGTGAACAAATCCTGAATATCCCCGTCGAAGCAGGCTGGACAGCAAACGCCTGCTTCGGCGGCAGCGATATGAAATGGCTCTATATCACGGCGTCGCAAGGTTTTTATCGTATCAGAATGAACGTCAAGGGCGTCAAATAAACGAGGCTAAATAGTTGATTATTAATTAACACTTAAAAATAAGAGATATGAACAGAAGAACATTTATTCAGGCAGGAATGGCGGGACTGGCAACTATGTCGGTTTCGGGCGCTTATGCAGGCGGCATGGACAAATTTTTTATGACCGGCAGCGCAACGGTTGACAAAGTCAGCCTCGGAAAAACAGGCTTGACCGTCTCGCGTATAGCAATGGGCACGGGTACGCACGGCGGCAATAAAGAATCGGACTTCACGCGGATGGGAAAAGACAGTTTCACCAAATTGGCTCATCACGCCTACGAACGCGGAATTACGTTTTTTGATATGGCAGACAGCTATGGCTCAATGCCATACGTTGCAGCAGCAAAGAAATCGTTCCCACGCGAAAAACTCACTTTGCTCTCGAAAATCTGGACAAACGAAGACAGCGCTCCGAAACAGGAAACTCTCGTGCAGGCGCTCGACCGTTTCCGCAAGGAAGCCGATACGGATTATTTGGATATTGTGCTGATGCACTGTATGATGGGTGGCGGATGGAGCAACAATCGCAAGTACTATATTGAAGGGCTGTCGAAAGCTAAACAGGACGGCATTGTCAAGACGGTCGGCGTCTCGTGCCACAACTGGGATGCCTTGGTCGAAGCCTCGGTTTCGCCTTGGGTTGACGTCATTATGGCGAGGATAAACCCCTTCGGCACGCTTATGGACAACACGCCCGAAGCTGTCAAGGAAGTGCTCGGCACGGCGCAGCGCAACGGAAAAGGCATCATCGCGATGAAGGTCTTCGGCGAAGGCAGGCACGTGTCGGACGACGAACGCGAAAAATCCATCAAATACGTTCTCGAAGAGGGCAATATCAGCTGTATGACGCTCGGAATGTCAACCATCGAACAGATTGACGATGCCATCGAACGGGTAGCCAGATTAGCGCAAAAATAATTTTTTTGAAAAATTTTTTCCGCAATATTTGGTGGGAATAAAAATAGTCCGTATCTTTGCACCCCGAAAACGTAAAATTTGAACTTAAAACGAAGATAAAACAATAGTAAAATGCCTACAATTCAACAGTTAGTGAGAAAAGGCAGGACCCGTCTGGTGGTCAAGGGCAAGTCGCCCGCATTAGACTCATGTCCGCAAAGACGCGGCGTCTGTGTCCGTGTTTACACGACGACGCCGAAGAAACCTAATTCCGCGATGCGCAAAGTCGCCCGTGTT
Source organism: Tannerella sp. (assembly GCA_031272455.1). GTDB lineage: Bacteria > Bacteroidota > Bacteroidia > Bacteroidales > Tannerellaceae > Tannerella. The sequence goes on from JAISTS010000134.1 coordinate 8,161, forward strand.
CGTTTGACGAACCATAAGGAGGTGAACTCGTACATCCCGGGTGAAGGGCATAATTTGCAGGAACACTCGATAGTGATGGTACGCGGCGGTCGAGTAAAAGACCTCCCCGGCGTACGTTATCATATTGTACGCGGGACGCTCGACACCGCCGGAGTAGCCGGACGCACACAGCGCCGCTCGAAGTACGGAGCCAAACGTCCGAAAGACGCTGCAAAGAAAAAATGATATTGAGAGTTGATAATAAGATGTTTAACTTAAAACAGTTTTAGTTATTTGGATGATAAAAGCAAGGTTGAGTAAATGACTCGGAGGAGCCGTTGAAGACAAAAGAAGGCAACAACCAAACGACCGGAACAAAATTAAAAAGACAAATGAGAAAGTCAAAACCTAAAAAAAGACAGATCCTGCCGGACCCTGTCTATGGTGATGTGAGGGTTACAAAATTTGTAAACCATTTGATGTATGACGGAAAGAAAAACACTTCGTACGAGATTTTCTATTCCGCTCTTGAGACCGTAAAGGCGAAATTGCCAAACGAAGAAAAATCGGCGCTCGAAATCTGGAAAACGGCGCTCGAAAATATAACACCTCAGGTTGAGGTCAAGTCGCGTCGTGTCGGCGGGGCTACTTTTCAGGTTCCTACCGAGATACGTCCCGACCGTAAGGAATCGATTTCAATGAAAAATCTTATAATGTACGCGCGTAAACGTGGCGGCAAAACGATGTCGGACAAGTTGAGCGCCGAGATCCTGGACGCATTTAACAACCAGGGCGGCGCGTTCAAACGCAAGGAAGATATGCACCGTATGGCAGAAGCCAACCGTGCATTTGCTTACTTCCGATTTTAGTATAACGAGAGAAAGAAGAATATGAGTAAAGTAGATGAGTTACTGAAATTTACCAGAAACATCGGTATTATGGCGCATATCGATGCAGGAAAGACTACGACATCGGAGCGTATCCTTTTCTACACCGGGCTGACGCACAAAATCGGTGAAGTCCACGACGGCGCAGCCACGATGGACTGGATGGAGCAGGAGCAGGAGCGAGGGATTACCATCACTTCGGCTGCTACGACTACGTTCTGGAACTGGAGTAACGACAAATATAAAATCAATCTGATAGACACTCCGGGGCATGTTGACTTCACCGTTGAGGTGGAACGGTCGCTACGTGTGCTCGACGGAGCTGTCGCTACGTTCTGCGCCGTCGGAGGCGTCGAACCGCAATCGGAAACGGTGTGGCGACAGGCAGATAAATATCACGTCCCCCGTATCGGTTACGTCAATAAGATGGACCGTTCGGGAGCAAACTTCTTTGAAGTAATACGCCAGATAAAGGAAGTGCTGGGCGCTAATCCCTGCCCGATACAAATCCCAATCGGCGCCGAAGAACATTTCAAAGGAGTGATCGACCTCGTAACAATGAAAGCCATTTTCTGGCACGACGAAACGATGGGCGCCGAATATTCGGTTGAAGAAATCCCGTCGGAACTCGTTGCCGAAGCCGAAGAATGGCGCGACAAGATGCTCGAAGTGATTGCCGAATGTGATGATGCGCTGATGGAAAAATATTTTGACGACCCGTCAAGCATCACCGAAGACGAAATTCACACAGCTATTCGCAAAGGCACCCTGTCAATGAAAATAAACCCGATGATATGCGGCTCGTCATTCAAGAACAAAGGAGTGCAGACCTTGCTCGACGCAGTTTGCGCCTACCTGCCAAGTCCTATTGACACGCCTGCCATCGTCGGACACGACCCCGAAGATCCTGACAAGGAAATCGTTCGCCATCCCAACTCGGATGAACCTCTGACAGCGCTGGCGTTCAAGATAGCTACCGACCCTTATGTCGGTCGTCTGTGCTTCTTCCGCGTCTATTCGGGCACATTGTCTGCCGGCTCATACGTGCTGAACACACGTTCGGGCAAGAAAGAACGCATCTCGCGCCTGTTTCAGATGCACTCAAACAAGCAAAATCCGATGGAACAAATCGGTTGCGGCGATATAGGCGCAGGAGTAGGATTCAAAGATATTCGTACAGGCGATACGCTTTGTGAAGAAAATCATCCCGTTACGCTCGAATCAATGGAGTTCCCCGATCCGGTAATCGGTATCGCCGTCGAACCCAAGACCCAGAGCGACCTCGACCGTCTGGGTGTCGGATTAGCAAAACTTGCCGAAGAAGACCCGACATTCCGTATCGAATCGAACGAAGAAACCGGTCAGACGATAATCAAAGGTATGGGTGAGCTTCACCTCGAAATCATTATCGACCGCCTGAAACGCGAGTTCAAAGTCGAATGTAACCAGGGACGTCCCCTCGTTTCGTACAAAGAAGCCATCACAACGCCTGTCGAACTGCGCGAAGTCTATAAAAAACAAACCGGCGGTCGCGGTAAATTTGCTGACATCATCGTCCGCATTGAGCCTAAAGACGCTGATTTTGAAGGACATCTGCAATTCGTTGACGAAGTGAAGGGCGGTAATATCCCGAAAGAATTTATCCCGTCGGTACAGAAAGGTTTCGAGAAAGCGATGAAGAACGGCGTGCTTGCAGGATATCCGCTTGACAGTATGAAAGTTACCCTCAAAGACGGTTCGTTTCATCCTGTTGACTCCGACCAGCTCTCGTTCGAGATTTGCGCCATTCAAGCATTCAAAAGTGCAGCCGTCAAAGCCGGTCCGGTGCTGATGGAGCCTATCATGAAGATAGAAGTCGTAACGCCCGAAGAAAGTATGGGCGACGTGATAGGCGACCTCAACAAACGTCGCGGACAGGTCGAAGGTATGGAATCAAGTCGCACAGGTGCACGCATAGTAAAAGCAAAAGTGCCTTTGGCAGAGACGTTTGGTTATGTAACAGCCTTGCGTACAATTACATCGGGACGCGCCACGTCGTCGATGCAATTCTCGCATTACGCGCAAGTATCGTCGGCAATAGCCCGACAGGTACTGACCGAAGTGCAGGGCAGAGTCGATTTAGTGAAATAATTTAGAAAATGACAATATGAGCCAGAAAATCAGAATTAAACTAAAGTCTTACGATTATAACCTCGTCGATAAGTCGTCGGAGAAAATCGTTAAGACCGTGAAGGCTACAGGTGCGGTAGTCAGTGGTCCGATACCACTGCCGACGCATAAACGAATATTTACCGTCAATCGCTCGACATTCGTGAACAAGAAATCGCGCGAACAGTTTGAACTCTGTTCCTACAAACGCCTGATTGACATTTACAGCTCGACGACGAAGACGGTAGATGCATTGATGAAGCTGGAATTACCCAGCGGAGTGGAAGTTGAAATAAAAGTTTGAGAATTAAAAACGTAGTGAAATGCCAGGATTATTAGGAAAAAAAATCGGAATGACATCCGTTTTCAGTGCCGAGGGCAAAAATCTGCCATGCACTGTTATCGAAGTAGGTCCTTGCGTAGTTACGCAAATCAAAACGAAGGAAAAAGACGGTTATGAGGCTGTACAGTTGGGCTTTATCGACAAAAAAGATAAGCACACAACGAAACCCGAAGCCGGACACTTCAAGAAAGCAGGCGTAACCCCCAAGCGACACTTGGCCGAGTTCAAAAATTTTGCGACCTCGTACAACCCCGGTGATGTAATCACGGTGGATCTGTTGAGCGACGCAGGCTATGTTGATGTGGTAGGCACATCAAAAGGTAAAGGGTATCAGGGTGTTGTACGTCGCCACGGATTTGGCGGAGTAGGGCAGTCAACCCACGGTCAGCACAACCGCCTTCGCGCTCCCGGTAGTGTGGGCGCATGTTCGTATCCCGCGAAAATATTCAAGGGTACACGTATGGCGGGACAATTAGGCAATGAACGGGTAACCGTTCAGAATTTGCAGGTAATCAAGATATTGTCTGAAAACAATCTCTTGCTCGTCAAAGGGTCGGTACCCGGCGCTAAAGGTTCAATCTTATTAATTGAAAAGTAATGGAACTGAACGTATTAAACATAAAAGGAGAAGAGACGGGACGCAAGGTGCAGCTCGACGACGCAGTGTTCGGAATAGAGCCTAACGACCATGCCATCTATCTCGACGTCAAACAGTATATGGCAAATAAACGCCAAGGGACGCATAAGGCGAAAGAACGCAGCGAAGTGTCGGGCAGTACACGCAAACTCATCCGTCAGAAAGGTGGCGGAGGCGCACGTCGCGGCGACATCAACTCGCCCGTAATGGTAGGCGGAGGACGTGTATTCGGTCCGAAACCCAGAGATTACAGCTTTAAGCTGAACAAGAAAGTGAAAGCTCTGGCTCGTAAATCAGCCCTGACGTACAAAGCCAAAGACAACGCAATATTCGTGCTCGAAGACTTCACGTTTGAAGCCCCGAAAACGAAAGATTTCATTGCAATAGTCAAAGGACTGAACCTCGACGGCAAGAAATCGCTGCTCGTTCTGGCTGAGAACAATGAGAATATTTTCCTCTCGGCGCGTAACCTTCAGAAATCAAATGTCATAACGGCATCCGAACTGAACACTTACAAAGTGCTCGACACAGCCGGATTAGTATTGACAGAAAGTGCACTGGGAGTAATCGAAAAACAATTTAAAGGATAAGGAGAAACAGATATGGGAATAATTATCAAGCCGATAGTTACGGAAAAGCTGACAGCGATAACCGAAAAGACACCGAACCGATTTGGATTCCGCGTTTCGCCCGACGCCAATAAATTGGAAATAAAGAAAGCCGTCGAAAGCATGTACAACGTCAGCGTTGTCGATGTCAACACGATGCAATATTCCGGCAAGCGCAAAAGCCGCTATACGAAATCGGGCATTGTCAGCGGACGTCAGACGGCATTTAAGAAAGCAATAGTAACATTGAAAGAAGGCGAAGTCATAGACTTCTTCAGTAATATTTGATAGGAAATGGCAATACGAAAATTGAAGCCCTCGACACCGGGGATGAGACACAAGATTATCGGTGCATTTGACAAAATCACTGCAACTGTACCGGAGAAATCGCTCGTAACAGGTAAGAAAAGCAGCGGAGGACGCAACAACACCGGTAAGATGACCGTACGTTACATCGGTGGCGGACACAAGCAGCGTTACAGATTTATCGACTACAAGCGAAGCAAAGACGGCGTTCCTGCAACAGTGAAATCCATCGAGTACGATCCTAACCGTACGTCGCGAATTGCACTGCTGTATTATGCCGACGGGGCAAAAAGCTATATCGTCGCTCCGAACGGACTGGAAGTCGGTCAAACAGTGATGTCGGGACAGGATGCCGCCCCCGAAATAGGCAACAGCCTCCCGATGCAGAACATTCCCTTAGGTACGATTATTCACAACATCGAACTGCGTCCCGGACAAGGAGCCAAGCTCGTTCGCTCGGCAGGCGCGTTTGCACAGTTGACCTCAAGGGAAGGTGATTATGCCGTTATCAAGATGCCGTCGGGCGAAATCCGCAAAATACTTGCGGCATGCAAAGCCACGATAGGCAGCGTAGGCAACTCGGACCATGCGCTCGAAAAATCAGGTAAAGCCGGACGCTCGCGCTGGCTTGGACGTCGCCCGCACAACCGCGGCGTCGTGATGAACCCCGTTGACCACCCGATGGGTGGCGGCGAAGGACGCGCATCAGGCGGACACCCGCGCTCGCGTACAGGACTTTATGCCAAAGGTCTGAAAACCAGAGCGCCGAAGAAACATTCGTCTAAGTATATACTCGAAAGAAGGAAAAAATAATCTAAATAACACAATATGAGTCGTTCGTTAAAAAAAGGTCCGTATATCAATGTGAAATTAGAAAAGAAAGTTCTGGCAATGAATGAGTCCGGAAAGAAAAGCGTCGTCAAGACGTGGGCGCGAGCTTCGATGATTTCGCCCGATTTCGTGGGACACACCATAGCCGTTCACAACGGAAACAAGTTTATACCGGTGTTTATTACTGAAAATATGGTTGGTCACAAGCTTGGCGAGTTCTCTCCCACGCGCACATTCCGTGGTCATGCAGGAAACAGGAAATAAGAATAAAAAGAGCAAACAAATATGGGTAAAAGAAAAAGTATATCAGCAGAAGAACTGAAAGAGGCCCGAAAATCCCTCTATTTTGCGAAATTACGCAACGTTCCTTCGTCGCCCCGCAAGATGCGGCTCGTCGTTGACATGATACGCGGGATGGAAGTGTTCAGAGCGCTCGGCGTCCTGAAATATTCCAACAAGGAAGCGGCTGCGAAAGTAGAAAAACTGCTGCGTTCGGCAATCGCCAACTGGGAACAGAAGAATGAGCGCAAAGCCGATAGCGGCGAGCTGTACGTATCGTCGGTCAACGTCGATTGCGCGACAACGCTCAAACGTATGCGCCCGGCACCGCAGGGACGCGGTTACAGAATTCGTAAACGCTCGAACCACGTAACCCTGTTCGTCGATACAAAGAAAAATAATGAAGTTGAAAGTCAAAGTTAATACAGATGGGACAAAAAGTTAATCCGATAAGTAATCGTTTGGGAATAATCCGCGGCTGGGACTCTAACTGGTATGGCGGTAACAATTATGGCGACACCCTGCTTGAGGACTGCAAAATTCGCAAATACCTCAACGCCCGTCTGGCAAAGGCAAGCGTATCGCGCATCGTCATCGAACGCACGCTGAAACTTGTAACAATCACCGTCTGCACGTCGCGTCCGGGCATCATCATCGGCAAAGGCGGCTCGGAAGTTGACAAGCTGAAGGAAGAATTGAAAAAAATCACCGATAAGGAAGTGCAAATAAACATTTTCGAGATCAAACGCCCCGAACTCGACGCTGTAAACGTGGCAACCAACATTGCCCGCCAGCTCGAAGGCAAGATAGCCTACCGCCGCGCAATCAAGATGGCAATAGCCTCAACGATGCGTATGGGCGCCGAAGGCATCAAAGTGCAGGTGTCGGGACGACTGAACGGCGCCGAAATGGCACGCTCGGAGATGTATAAGGAAGGACGGACGCCTCTGCATACCTTCCGCGCCGACATCGACTACGCACTGGCTGAAGCGCTTACGAAAGTAGGACTGCTCGGAATCAAAGTATGGATATGCCGCGGCGAAGTATATGGAAAGAAAGACCTTTCACCCCAGTTCGCTGTTGCGAAAGACTACGGACGCCGCGGCGACGATCGTCCGCAGCACGAAGGTCGCGGTGATAAAGGCTTTAAGAGAAGAAGAAACGCGAATCGTTAAACCGAAAAAAAAGTAAACAAGTATGTTACAACCTAAAAAGACAAAATTTAGAAGACAACAGAAGGGCCGTGTTAAAGGCTTTGCTCAACGCGGGAACCAATTGGCTTTCGGTTCGTTCGGCATCAAGTCCTTACAGTATAAATGGATAACAGGGCGCCAGATAGAAGCTGCGCGTATCGCCGTAACACGCTATATGCAACGCCAGGGACAGGTTTGGGTCAGGATTTTCCCCGACAAACCTATCACACGCAAACCGGCAGACGTACGTATGGGTAAAGGGAAAGGTAATCCGGAAGGATTCGTTGCCTCGGTTACTCCGGGACGTCTTTTATTTGAAATCGAAGGAGTGTCGTTCGATGTGGCAAAAGAAGCGCTGCGCCTTGCGGCACAGAAGCTGCCCGTAACGACCAAGTTCGTCGTCAGACGCGATTATGATATGCAAAACGAAAATGTGTAAATGCTATGAAAATTAAGGAAGTAAGAGAACTGAATACTAAAGAACTCGAAGAAAGAATCGACGCTGAAGTAGCAACTTTGAACCAGAAAAAGATTAATCACAGCATTTCGCCGCTTGATAATCCTTCGCTAATCAAAGAGCAGCGCAGAACAGTAGCCCGCCTCAAAACGGAGCTGAATCAAAGGATACGAAACAATAAATAATTATATCCCGATGGAAACGAGAAATTTAAGAAAAGAACGGACCGGCGTGGTCTTCAGCAATAAGATGGACAAAAGCATCACGGTTGCCGTCAAGTGGAAAGAGAAACATCCGATATATGGAAAATTTGTCAACAAGACAAAGAAATTCCACGTCCACGACGAGAAAAATGAGTGTAACATTGGTGATACGGTACGAATCATGGAGACGCGACCCTTGAGCAAAACGAAAAGATGGCGTCTGGTTCAAATAACAGAAAGGGCTAAATAAGATGATACAACAGGAATCAAGGTTAGTAGTAGCAGACAACAGCGGCGCCAAAGAAGCGTTATGTATTCGTGTACTTGGCGGTACCCGCAAGCGTTATGCCACAGTCGGCGACGTCATCGTCGTAGCCGTAAAGAGTGTAATCCCGTCGAGCGACGTAAAGAAAGGAGCAGTCTCGAAAGCGATCATCGTCAGGACCAAAAAGGAAATACGCCGTCAAGACGGTTCGTACATCCGGTTCGACGACAACGCATGCGTCCTGCTCAATCCGGCGGGTGAATTGAGAGGCAGCCGTATCTTCGGACCGGTCGCCAGAGAACTGCGTGCGACAAACATGAAGATTGTTTCATTGGCGCCCGAAGTGCTTTAAACCGTAAAAACGTTATTTGCAATGAGTAAATATATCAAAAAAGGCGACATCGTATATGTCAACACCGGCGAGGACAAAGGCAAGACCGGACGTGTCCTGCAAGTGCTCGTCAAGAAAAGCAAGGCTATAGTCGAAGGAGTAAACATGGTATCGAAGCATACCAAACCCAACGCCAAAAGCCCGCAAGGTGGAATTGAGAAGAAAGAAGCCCCCGTGCATCTGTCGAATCTGAACCTGCTGGACCCGAAATCGGGCAAACCAACACGTATCGGACGCAAAGAAGTCAAAGGGGAATTAGTACGCTATTCAAAAAAATCAGGGGAGGTAATTAAGTGATGAGCAGTAATATGGCAACCCTCAAAAAAGACTATCAGGACAGGATAGTGCCGGCGCTAAAGAAAGAATTTAGCTACACGTCGGTGATGCAAGTTCCTGTGCTGCAGAAAATTGTGATCAATCAAGGGCTTGGTATCGCCACGGCAGACAAGAAAATAATCGACGTCGCCATCGACGAATTGAGCACCATAACCGGTCAGAAAGCCGTGGCTACTTACTCGAAAAAAGACATTTCTAACTTCAAACTGCGTAAGAAAATGCCGATCGGAGTAAGAGTAACCCTGCGCCACGACCGTATGTACGAGTTCCTCGAAAGGCTCGTCCGCGTTGCCCTGCCGCGTATCCGCGACTTCAAAGGCATCGAAGGCAAGCTCGACGGAAGGGGCAACTACACGATGGGCATTCAGGAACAAATCATCTTTCCGGAAATAAATATTGATAATATTACGAAAATTCTGGGAATGAATATTACCTTTGTAACCTCGGCGCAGACCGACGAGGAAGGCTATGCCCTCCTGCGCGAGTTCGGTTTGCCGTTTAAGAATATCAAAAAGAATTAAGAGTATGGCAAAAGAATCGATGAAAGCCCGCGAAGTAAAGCGAGCCAAACTTGTGAACAAATACGCTGCCAAACGCGCGAAACTCAAGGCTGAAGGCAACTACGATGCTCTGCAGGACCTGCCGAAAAACGCATCGCCAGTGCGCCTTCATAACCGCTGTAAGCTGACCGGACGCCCGAAAGGATATATGCGTCAGTTCGGCGTCTCGCGCATACAGTTCCGCGAAATGGCTTCGCACGGACTGATACCCGGCGTAAAAAAATCAAGCTGGTAACGTAATATGCAGATAAACAAAATGTTAAATATTGTCCCGATAGGCGGGATTAATTTAATTAAAAGAATATGACAGATCCAATAGCAGATTATTTGACAAGATTGCGAAACGCAATCAAGGCGCAACACCGAGTGGTGGATGTGCCGGCATCAAACTTGAAAAAGGAGATAACGAAAATCCTTTTCGAGAAAGGCTACATACTGAATTTCAAGTTTGTAGATGATGGACCACAGGGCACAATCAAAGTCGCCCTCAAGTATGACCCCGTCAGCAAAGTCAACGCTATCAAAGCGCTTGAACGAGTATCGACGCCGGGTTTACGCCGCTATGTCGGCTATAAAGACATGCCGCGAGTGCTCAACGGACTCGGCATCGCTATACTCTCCACTTCAAAAGGAGTGATGACAAACAAAGAAGCTGCCCAAATGCAAATCGGCGGCGAAGTATTATGTTACATTTATTAAGGAGGAGAGAAGATGTCAAGAATAGGAAAATTACCGATAAACATTCCGGCGGGAGTAACTGTCAATATCGACAGCGAAACAAATAATGTAACCGTCAAAGGTCCGAAGGGCGAACTCGCACAGGCAGTGAACCCGAAAATCAAGCTGACAATAGACAACGGCGTATTGAGTTTGACACGTCCCGACGACGAACGCGATTCGCGCTCGATGCACGGACTTTACCGCGCACTGCTGAACAATATGGTAACAGGCGTATCGAGCGGCTACACCAAGCAACTCGAACTCGTCGGCGTAGGCTACCGCGCATCGAACACCGGACAGGTGCTCGAACTCTCGCTCGGCTATACGCACAATATCTACGTACAGCTGCCGAAAGAAGTCAAACTTGAGACGAAAACCGAACGTAACAAAAACCCGATGATAATACTCGAATCGGCTGACAAACAGTTACTCGGTCAAGTATGTGCCAAAATCCGCTCGTTCCGCAAACCCGAACCCTACAAAGGCAAAGGTATCCGGTTCGTAGGCGAAGAAATACGAAGGAAATCAGGTAAATCTGCAGCTAAATAATTAATAACTACGACTATGGCAACGAAAGAAACACGAAGATTAAGAATCAAACGAAGCGTACGTAGTAAAATATCAGGCACTTCGGAATGTCCGCGACTGACGGTCTTCAGAAGCAACAAGCAGATATACGCACAAGTGATAGACGATAAAAGCGGTACGACCCTTGCGGCAGCGTCGTCGTTGAAAATCAGCGATAAAGCTCCGAAAAAGGAAATTGCCGCCAAAGTAGGCGAGAAAATCGCGCAAAACGCCCGCGAGGCAGGCATCGAAACAGTAGTTTTCGACCGTAACGGATACCTGTATCACGGCAGAGTGAAAGAATTGGCTGATGCTGCTCGAAAAGGCGGTCTTAAATTTTAATGAAGATGGCAGGAATAAACAACAGAGTAAAATCGACTAACGATTTAGAGTTAAAAGACAGGTTAGTGGCTATCAACCGCGTAACCAAGGTTACGAAAGGTGGTCGCACGTTCAGTTTCGCCGCGATTGTTGTTGTGGGAAACGAAGACGGCATAATAGGCTGGGGGCTTGGCAAAGCCAGTGAAGTAACGACGGCGATATCGAAAGGTACCGAGGCGGCAAAGAAAAATCTTCTCCGCATCCCCGTCTATAAAGGCACCATCCCTCACGAACAGTCCGCCAAGTTCGGCGGAGCCGAGGTGCTGCTCAAGCCGGCATCGCACGGTACGGGAGTAAAAGCCGGCGGCGCTATGCGTGCTGTGCTCGAAAGCGTCGGGATAACTGATGTGCTGGCGAAGTCGAAAGGCTCGTCCAACCCGCACAACCTTGTAAAAGCCACCATAGCAGCGCTCAACGAAATGCGCAGCCCGCTGATGGTCGCCCGCAACAGGAATATTTCGGTAGAAAAAGTGTTTAAAGGTTAATTGAGGAGGAACTTTATTATGTCAAAAATCAAAGTAAAACAAGTAAAGAGCAGAATCAAATGCCCGCAAAACCAGAAAAGAGTGCTCGATGCGCTCGGTTTGACAAAAATGAACCGCGTGGTCGAACACGAAGCGACACCGTCAATTCTGGGAATGATAGAGAAAGTGAAACATTTAGTTTCAGTGGTAGAATAATAATTTAGAGCGTAAAATATTAAACGATATGAATTTATCTGAATTAAAACCGGCTCGTGGTTCGGTCAAGACAGCCAAAAGAATAGGACGTGGTCCGGGTTCGGGTCTGGGCGGCACCTCGACGCGCGGACATAAGGGCGCCAAATCGCGTTCGGGCTACTCGCGTAAAATCGGGTTCGAGGGCGGTCAGATGCCAATCCAGCGTCGCCTGCCCAAGTTTGGTTTCAAGAACATCAACCGCGTAGCTTATAAAGCAATAAACCTCTCGACGCTGCAAGAACTTGCAGAAAGCAAGAGCGTTACGAAAATCGGACCCGAAGAGCTGAAAACCTTCGGTTTCGTGTCGGCGGCACAGTTATTTAAAATACTTGGCAACGGCGAGTTGAAAGCAAAACTCGAAGTTACGGCTCACGCTTTCTCGAAAAAAGCCGAAGAAGCGATAACAGCCGCAGGTGGAACGATCATAAAACTCTAAGATATGAGAGCTGTTGATACAATAAAAAATATCTGGAAGATTGAAGACCTGAGGAAACGCATCATCACGACGCTGCTGCTGGTACTCATCTATCGCCTCGGCACGTTCATCGTGCTGCCGGGCGTTGACCCGCAAGCTCTTCAGGCTCTCTCGTCGCAGACAAGCGGCGGACTGATGGCTCTGCTCGATATGTTTTCGGGCGGTGCATTCTCGAACGCATCCATTTTTGCACTGGGAATTATGCCCTACATCTCGGCGTCGATCGTGATGCAGCTGGCAGCTATCATCATCCCGTCGTTCCAGAAACTGCAGCGCGAAGGCGAAAGCGGACGTAAGAAAATCAACCAATGGACACGTTACCTGACAGTTATCATCCTGATTTTCCAAGGATGGGCTTACCTGATCAACCTCGATGTACAGATGCGTTCGGCAGGAATAGTAATGTCGTCCGACCTCTGGTTCAAACTATCGTCGGTCATCATCATGGCAGGCGGCAGTATGTTCGTCCTCTGGCTCGGCGAGCGTATCACCGACAAAGGCATCGGTAACGGTATATCGTTCATAATCATGATCGGTATCATCGCACGACTGCCACACGCACTGTTCCAGGAATTTATCTCGCGTGTCGAGGAAAAAACCGGCGGTCTGGTGATGTTCCTCTTCGAGATGCTCTTCCTGCTGTTCGTAATTGCCGGAGCTATCCTGCTCGTTCAGGGTACGCGCAAAGTGGCAGTACAGTACGCCAAACGTATCGTAGGTAACAAACAATACGGTGGCGCACGACAATATATACCGCTGAAAGTGAACGCAGCCAACGTGATGCCTATCATTTTTGCTCAGGCAATAATGTTCATCCCGATGTCTGTAGTCGGCTTTTTCAATAATACCGGCGAGACAAACTCGTTCATTCAGGCGCTATCGGATGTACAGGGATTCTGGTATAATTTCGTATTCTCTTTACTGATAATCGCGTTTACGTATTTCTACACAGCTATCACGATCAATCCGACGCAGATGGCTGACGACCTGAAACGTAACAACGGATTCATACCGGGCGTCAAACCTGGTAAAGCGACGAAAGAATACCTTGATGAGATAATGAGCCGGATAACACTTCCGGGTGCCATATTTCTGGCAATCGTAGCAATCCTGCCTGCTTTTGCACGAATAGCGGGCATCAGCCAGCAGTTCTCGCAGTTCTTCGGCGGCACATCGCTGCTGATACTCGTGGGCGTCGTTCTCGATACGCTTCAACAGGTCGAAAGCCACTTGCTGATGCGCCATTACGACGGACTGCTGAAGTCAGGAAGGATAAAAGGACGTACCGGCTCAATAGCGGCATACTGATGATTTATCTGAAAACAGATGAAGAAATAGCTTTGATGCGTAACGCTAATCAGCTTGTTGGTAAGACACTTGGAGAATTGGCAAAGCTTATCCGACCGGGTATTACCACACTTTATCTGAACAACATAGCAGATACGTTCATCCGCGACCACGGCGCGACGCCGGCATTTTTAGGATTTGATGGCTTTCCGAAATCAATCTGTACCTCGGTCAACGAGCAGGTTGTACACGGAATACCCGCCGGCGAAACGATACTTCGCGAAGGCGACATCATATCAATAGACTGCGGCACAGTGCTCGACGGTTTCGTAGGCGACTCAGCCTACACATTTTGCGTAGGCGAAGTTGACGACGACACGAAACGTCTGCTGCGGACAACGAAAGAATCCCTCTACGAGGGCATACGGCAAGCAACTGTCGGTCATAGAGTTGGCGATATAAGTTGCACCGTACAGGATTATTGCGAACGACGAGGCTACACGGTAGTCAGGGAACTTGTCGGACACGGCTGCGGGCGTAAAATGCACGAAGACCCCGAAGTCCCGAATTACGGACGCCGAGGATGCGGACCACTGCTCAAAAACGGTATGGTCATCTGCATCGAGCCAATGATAAACCGCGGAAGCAAAAACGTGGTCGTCGAACGCGACGGATGGACAGTCAGGACAAAAGACCGGAAACGGTCGGCACACTTCGAGCATTGCATAGCAATACGCCGCGAAGGACCCGAAATCCTGTCAACATTCGAGTATGTAGAAAAAATAGTTGGAAACGAGATATAAAATATGGCTAAACAGGCTGCAATAGAACAAGATGGCGTAATAATCGAAGCATTGTCGAACGCAATGTTTACTGTCGAACTGGAAAACGGACACAGGATAACCGCCCATATTTCGGGGAAGATGCGGATGCACTACATCAAAATCCTCCCCGGCGATAAGGTGCGTGTCGAAATGTCGCCATACGACCTGTCTAAAGGCAGAATCTCGTTCAGGTACAAAAATTAAAAACGAAAAAAACGATAAAACGATGAAAGTAAGAGCATCTTTGAAGAAACGGACGCCCGAGTGCAAGATAGTAAGGCGAAAAGGGCGCTTGTATGTGATTAACAAAAAGAACCCGAAATTCAAGGTTCGTCAGGGTTAATCCTGTTATTTTATTGAGTAATAATAATTTATAAAATATTATGGCGATAAGAATAGTTGGTGTGGATTTGCCACAGGACAAGAGGGGCGAGATAGCCCTGACCTATATCTTCGGAATAGGACGGAGCACCTCGAACACGATTTTGAAAAAAGCAGGCGTTGACAAAGACATCAGAGTCAAGGACTGGAGCGACGAACAGGCTGCCAAAATCCGTGAAGTAATCGGTAACGACTACAAAGTGGAAGGCGACCTGCGTTCGGAGGTACAGCTGAACATCAAACGCCTGATGGACATTGGCTGCTATCGGGGCATACGCCACCGTATCGGCTTGCCGCTTAGAGGTCAAAGTACGAAAAACAACGCACGTACGCGTAAAGGGAAGAAAAAGACAGTTGCAAACAAGAAAAAAGCTACTAAATAATTAATTACGATGGCAAAAAAAACAGTCGCAGCAAAAAAACGAAAAGTGAAAGTGGATGCGTATGGTCAAGCCCATATTCATTCATCGTTCAATAACATTATCATTTCGCTTGCCAATAGCGACGGACAGGTAATCAGTTGGTCGTCGGCAGGTAAAATGGGCTTCCGCAGTTCCAAGAAAAATACTCCTTATGCAGCGCAGATGGCGGCTCAGGACTGTGCCAAAGTGGCATACGACCTTGGTCTCCGCCGTGTTAAAGTGTATATCAAGGGACCGGGAAACGGACGCGAATCGGCAATACGGACTATCCACAGCGCCGGTATCGAAGTAATGGAAATCATAGACGTGACGCCGCTGCCGCATAACGGCTGCCGTCCGCCTAAAAGGAGAAGAGTTTAGTCGATTATCAATTTTAAAAATATGGCAAGATATACAGGTCCAAAAACAAAAATCGCCCGCAAGTTTGGCGAACCGATATTCGGAGCGGACAAAGTTCTGTCAAAAAAGAACTATCCCCCCGGACAGCACGGCAACAGCCGTAAACGCAAAACGTCGGAATACGGCATCCAGCTGCGGGAAAAACAGAAAGCAAAATACACCTACGGAGTATTGGAAAAACAGTTCCGCAACCTCTTCGACAAGGCTTCACGCTCAAAAGGCATCACAGGTGAAGTGCTGTTGCAGTTGCTCGAGAGCCGTCTTGACAATATCGTATTCCGTATGGGTATCTCGCCCACACGCGACGGCGCACGCCAGTTAGTCTCGCACCGCCACATCGTCGTTGATGGACGAGTCGTAAACATCCCTTCCTATTCAGTCAAACCCGGTCAGATAATCGGCGTCAGGGAAAAATCCAAATCGCTCGAAGTGATAGGCAACGCCCTGTCAGGCTTCAATCACGGCAAATATGGATGGCTCGAATGGGACCAGAACTCGGTGAGCGGCAAACTGCTCCACCTTCCGGAGCGTGCCGACATACCGGAAAATATTAAAGAACAATTGATTGTAGAGTTATATTCTAAATAATAAACTCATGGCGATATTAGCATTTCAAAAACCGGAAAAAGTATTAATGTTGGAGGCGAACAGTTTCTTCGGAAAATTTGAATTCCGTCCCCTCGAACCGGGCTATGGCATTACCATCGGTAACGCCCTGCGCCGTATTCTCCTATCGTCGCTCGAAGGCTACGCATTCTCGTCCATCAAAATAGATGGAGTCAACAACGAGTTCGCGTCAATACCGGGCGTCATAGAGGATGTAACCAATATCATCCTCAACCTCAAACAGGTACGCTTTAAACGAACGGCTGAAAGCGACGACCTCGCGAAAGTAAACATAACCGTATCCGATACGGACGTGTTTAAAGCCGGCAATATCCAAAAGAAAATGTCCGGTTTTGAGATACTGAATCCCGACCTCGTGATTTGTCGCCTCGAACCGAAAGTATCTTTCAATATGGAGCTGACAATAGCTAAAGGACGTGGCTATGTGCCTGCAGATGAGAATGGTATCGACCCTGCAATCCTCCCGCCCGACCCGACACGGATAGCTATCGACTCGATATTTACCCCTATCCGCAATGTCAAGTATCAGGTTGACAACTATCGCGTCGAGCAGAAAACCGACTACGAGAAACTGATACTCGAAATCACGACAGACGGTTCCATCCATCCGAAAGAAGCGCTGAAAGAGGCAGCTAAAATCTTGATACACCACTTCATGCTCTTCTCTGACGAGAAAATCGCCGTCGAGACAATAGACCTGACGGGCGACGAAGAGTTCGACGAAGACGTCTTGAAGATGCGCCAGCTGCTCAAGAGCAAACTGATAGATATGAGCCTTTCGGTTCGTGCGCTCAATTGCCTGAAAGCCGCTGATGTCGAGACTGTTGGCGATCTCGTTTCGTTCAATAAAAACGACCTGCTGAAGTTCCGCAACTTCGGAAAGAAATCGCTGACCGAGCTTGAAGAACTGCTTCAGAAAAACAACTTGGTGTTCGGGATGGATATTTCAAGGTATAAATTAGATAAAGATTAACATACTAAGATGAGACATAATAAGAAAATCAATCATTTAAGCCGTACGCACTCGCACCGCATCGCTATGTTGTCGAATATGGCGTCGTCGCTGATACTGCACAAACGGATTTTTACTACAACGGCAAAAGCCAAAGCGCTGCGCAAATACGTCGAGCCGCTGATTACCAAATCAAAAGAACAGTCGCGCACATCGGAACAAATGATGCACCAGCGTCGTGTAGTCTTTGCCGAGCTGCAAAATAAATATGCTGTAACAGAGCTGTTTAAGGTCGTTGCCGAAAAGATCGGCGACCGTCCGGGCGGTTATACGCGCATCATCAAAACAGGAAATCGGCTGGGCGACAACGCTGCTATGTGCTTTATCGAACTCGTTGATTTCAACGAAAATATGCTGAAAGAGACCAAGAAAGCGGCTAAAACACGTCGTTCGCGTCGCGGTGGCGGCAAGAAAGCCGAAGCTGAAACAACGACAGCGGCAACTCCGGCTCTGGAAAAGAAACCGAAAGCTAAAGCCGTTGAGGAAGTTGTCGAGACAGTAACCGAAGCGCCTGAAACTGCAGTCGATGAGCCGGTAGAGGCAGTAGCCGAAACAGTAGAAGCTGTCGAAACTCCTGTCGCTGAACCTGTTGCTGAAGAAGCAGTTGAGGCTGTGGCAGAAGTCGTTGCAGAAGAGGCTACGCCCGCAGCGGACACTCCCGCCGAGGCAGAAGCAGCAGAAGAAGAAAAGAAGGATTGACGCAGAGAAACGGGTTTCAAACCCCGTATCGCGTCAGCATATAACCCTTATCCACTTGATTATCAGACCGACGATGTCAGCGGATAAGGGTTTTTTGTGCCCTGTTACTTCGTCCGTTGTCCGGATTGCGAGACGGGATGGCAGGAAAGAAACGAGGCTGCCTGCATTAACACGGACAGCCTCATCTCAATGAATTTACGCTATATTTTCGTTATTATTCCACCTTCTTGCGGGCTGAATAATTGATTTTCAATGCGTAAGCTTTACGTAACGCTTGTTTGAGGTCGGTAACCAAACCCATCTTTGTCTCGTAATCGCCTTTGATGGATACAGTCATAAATGGTTGGTCTTCCTCTTTCATACTCGACTTTTCCTGAGCTATGTAGTTCCCGACTTCGGATACTTCGGCAAACTGGTCGTTGAGCTGGAGGCGTGGTTCGGAACCCATCTTGGCTACAAATTCAGCCGTAGGTTTGCCGACATAGATAAACGTTACCAGCGATTTCTTTTCCAGTTTCTGAAGCTCCGTAGCCTGAGGCACCCTGAACTGCACTTTGAGGGTTACTTCGCGCATCGACGTAACCATCATGAAAAAGAACAGGATGGCAAACACAAGGTCAGGCAAGGATGAGGTGTTGAGTTCGGGCATTTCGCGCCCGCCGGTTTTATTAAACTTTCCCATTATTTCTTATCTCCATAATTTTTAGGTTCTGCTTCCGATATCTTTTGAGGATATATCATCTGAACGGCTTTCTGCTGCTCTTCTTCAAGCTCGGCAAAGGTCTTGTTCCATTTGGCTTTCGACACTTCGTCGCGCAATTCGTTATAAGCAGCCGCCAGTTCGTTCTGAACGTCAATATATGCCTGATACTTGGTGCCTCGGTCGTTCTGCAGCGAGATGACGTGAGGCTTGCTCGTCTTCATCATTCCGAAGAACGGCACATCCTCTTCGGCTTTCTCCGGCAGGCTCGCGTCTTCGTTACGATTGGCAATAAATTCTTTTGCCTTCTCTTTCAGATTTCTAAGCTCCATGTACTCGCCTCCGCAGAGGATTTGATTGTCCATATTTATCAGGATCGTCAGGATATTCCTCTTCTTGATATCGACTTCTTCCGTTTTTTTCTCGTTCTCAGGTGGCGGAGGCAGACGCCTTGCCAAGCCCTGGTCAGTGTCCATTGACGTGGTCAACAGGAAGAACAGGAGCAACATGAAAGCGATGTCGGCAGAGGATGAACCGTTGATTCCGGGTACTTTTCTCTTCTTTTTAGCCATGTTCGTTTCGCTTTAAGTTTATCTTTTCAAAATATTCTTGAACGAACTTGCAATTATCGCTAAAACGCACAATCCCATCAATACGTATATGGAATAAATCCACATATCCGATATTTTCAACCAGAAGTCTGTATTGAAATGTGCCGAGTCGGAATTGATATTAGCCAGGGGCGTAGTGTCGCCGATGGAATACGATATTCCGAGCAGGGCGGCAAAGCCGACAAGGACTACTAACGAGCCAAGCGCAGCTTTGGGTTTTGCCTTCAACGTGTTTGCAAATTGCATGAGACCGAATATCAGCAGCGCGGCAATAGATATTATTACCACTCCGTATATCCAGGAAAGCAACACATCCAATTGTTTCGGCACTTTCTGCTCAGCTGCCGGATCTTCTGCACCCCAAAAGTAGAACGCACCTAAAACGAGTACGGTTGCTATCATTATGATCAGCAGAGTCCAGCTTGAGAATTTTCTAATTTTTGTTACAGCCATGATTGTCGGTTTTAGTGTTTGACATTGTATTTAATAATTATGTCGAGCAGCGAAATCGAAGCGTCTTCCATCTTGTTCAGGATGCTTTCCAGCTTGCTCAGCAGATAATTATAGAATACTTGCAGAATGAGGGCTACAATCAGACCGCCCACGGTCGTGATCAACGCCACCTTCATACCGCCTGCCACAACCGTCGGGCTGATGTCGCCTACGCGCTCGATCTTGTCGAACGCCATGATCATACCAATCACAGTTCCCAAGAATCCCAGAGACGGAGCCATTGCGATGAACAGCGTGATCCACGACAGGTTCTTTTCGAGCAGACCGCCCTGTACGCCGCCGTACGACACGATTGACTTCTCAACGATGTCAATACCCTGGTCGAGCCTCAGCAGACCCTGATATGCGATCGACGCAATCGGACCGCGGGTGTCGCGGGCAATATTCTTCGCCGATTCTACGTCGCCTTTCTCAAGGGCTTTCTCAATGCCTTTCAGCATCTTCGAGGGGTTCACATCGGCTAAGTTGAGGTAAATAATACGCTCCAGCACGAATGCTAAGCCTAAAATTAACGCAATGGCAACCAGACTCATAAAGTCTGCGCTACCTTCAATAAATTTGGTCTTCAGCGCTTGATGAAGGCTTTGACCAGCTTCAGTTGTTGCGGCTTCCTGTGCAAAAATTGCAGTTGAGAAACCTAAAGTGCTCATTACTAAGAATGCTTTCGTAAAAAACTTTTTCATACCGTTTGAAAATTTAAATTAATAATTTAGTTTCTTTTTTTATTGTTTGTAAATTAATTTCCTAATCTATAGCCATTTACCTTGCTGCCGTTTGGCGGAGAAAGCGGGATTCGAACCCGCGATACGCTTTAGGCATATACACGCTTTCCAGGCGTGCCTCTTCAACCACTCGAGCATCTCTCCGTTCAGTCGTTACCGGCATCGTCCCGAAAACGAGCGCAATGTACGGAAAAATTCGGACTTGACGTCTTTTTCCGAGTACAAATATCAGTTTTTTTACTCTAATTCGCGTGCTTTTTAGGGAAAAAAATTTACCAAAAATTAAAAAATAATTTTGCCTCATAGAGTAAATGTCTGAATATTAAATAGTTCCGTCGAATTATTTTTTGTCGCCTCGACCACGCTTTCGAGACTCATTTTTTTCGTTTCGGCGAGTTTTTTTGCCGTTTCCCATAAAAATCGGGGTTCGTTGCGACTGCCGCGATGCGGAACGGGCGCAAGATACGGAGCGTCGGTTTCGAGCACAAAAATTTCCGGCGGAGCGTCGGCTACGACTTCAGCCAAAGTCGATTTTTTGTACGTCAGGATGCCGTTGATGCCTATCTTAAATCCTCCTAAACGTTTGATTTCGTTTAGATTATCCTTTGTCCCGTCGAAACAGTGAAACACTCCCTTAAGCCTGTCGGCGCCGATTTTGCTGATCGAGTCGAACACTTCGTCAAAGGCGTTGCGAGTATGAATAGCTACCGGTAAGCCCAGATCTGCACTCCAGCGCAGCTGTTCCTCGAACGCGATTTTCTGCTCACTAAGTCGGCTTTTGTCCCAGTACAAATCTATCCCGATTTCACCGATAGCGCAGTAAACGCGCTGTGTCAGAGCGTGTTCAATTGCTTTGAGCTGTTCGGCATAGTCGTCGCCCACGCTTGTCGGATGCAGTCCCATCATCGGGAAAGCATAATCCGGCTCTTCGTCGCAGAGCTGCAGCAACGGTTTGATGGTCGAAGTGTCGATATTGGGAAGCAAGACTGCTGCGATGCCCGCATCTTTGGCTGCACGTACTACCTCCCGACGGTCGCCGTCGAACTCTTCGAGATAGATATGCGTATGAGTATCAATGATTTTCATCTTCTGCGCAGCTTATGATTGGCGTTGGACTAAGCGTCGGCTTGCGTCGCGTAGCATTTCGAGACGCTCGTCTGCTACGTTCAGGCGTTCCAGCTCCGACATCGCCTTATTATAATAATGTATAATGCGCTCTTCCGTCAGTTTGCGGATGTTGAGCGCGTCGTATATTGCCGTTACAGCAGCAATTTTTTCCTTTTCATCGCCGTTAGTCGCTGTGCCGTAATAGCGTTTCAGCGTCGCAAGCTGTTCTTTATCAGCTAATTTCAATGCGTTGATAAGCAGATATGTTTTTTTGTTGCAGAGGATATCGCCGCCGATTTTCTTGCCGAAAGTTTGCTGGTCGCCATAGACGTCAAGCAAATCGTCCTGCAACTGGAAGGCTAATCCGAGGTTTTGTCCGATGACGTACATTTTTTCCGCTTCCGCTTCAGGTGCATCGCCGATTATTGCTCCCGATTTCATACAGCAGGCTAACAGAACTGCCGTTTTGAGGCGTATCATCTCAATATATTCGTCTTCGGAAACGTTGTTGCGCAATTCAAATTCCATGTCAAACTGCTGACCTTCACATATTTCGAGCGCGGTTTGCGTGAACAGCGGCAGGATTTTTGCGAGGTAAGGTTCCGGCGTTTTGCCAATCAGACCGTAAGCCGAGATGAGCATAGCGTCGCCCGACAGGATTGCAGTGTTGGCATCCCATTTCAGGTGAACGGTCGGGCGGTTGCGGCGGACGTCTGCCTGATCCATCAGGTCGTCGTGCAGCAGGGTGAAATTGTGAAATACTTCCATTCCGAGCGCAGGAGTGAGCGCTTTAACGGCAAGGGCGCCGTATAGCTCGCAAGCCATCAGCATAAATGCCGGACGGATGCGCTTGCCGCCGCACGAAAGCGTGTATTTGATTGGCTCGAAGAGGCTTTGAGGCTGACCGTCAAACGTTAACCTGTTGACAGCATCTTCGATTATGCGGAGAATTTGTTCGAACGAATACATCTAAAAAGTGAAAAGAAGGTCGCGCACGCGACCCTCTTTTCGGTGAATTTCTAAAATATAAAGTGTTATGGAAACAATTATTGCAATCTAAACTGTACCGGCAGGGTGAACTTGACGCGCACGGGTTTGCCCCTTTGCTCGCCGGGTTTCCATTTCGGCATAGTGCTTATCACGCGGAGAGCTTCCTTGTCGAGCGAAGCGTCAATACCACGAACTACTTCAGCATCGACGATAGAGCCGTCGCGGTTGACAACAAACGAACATACAACACGACCCTGAATACCGTTTTCCTGTGCTACGACCGGATACTTGATGGCTTTTGAGATAAAGCTCATCATCGCCGTCGTACCTCCCGGAAATTCGGGCATCTTTTCCACTACCTGGAAAATCTGCTGTGCGTCCTCCTCTTCTTCTTCAACAGGGGCGGGCGGCACATAAGTCTGTGTCTGAGCGGCTTGCTGATTGTCTTCGGACGAAATAATGTCAACTTGCTGAATGTTGGCATTGTCCTCGACGATGTTCAAAACTTCGACCGCTTCCGGAGCCGGTGGGGGCGGCGGGGGCGGCGGGGGCGGCTCGTTCTGGGTCGTGATTTCGATTTCTTCTTCTGCGATGACATCTGCAATGCCCTCGTTATCAGAAATGTTAAGGTCTCTCTGACCCCACTCGAAACCAACAAACAAAACTGCCAGTCCAACGACTAATCCTAAAAGGAGACCGGTGCCTTTGCTTTTCTCCAAATCTGCTTTTGACGATTTTTTAACTTCCATAGCTTTTTTCTTTTGTTGTTTAACTCGCGGCAAATGTAAGAATATTTTTTTTATGCGATGCAAAAAAAATGAAAAAAAATTCACGTTTTCACTTTTTTTTTGATTTGGCAAAATTTCCGACCCTGTATAAGTTTTTCGTTTTTTCTGCGTTTATGTGATAAATGAGGTTGAATTAATTGTCGAAAAAAGCGTATCTTTGTGCGCTTATTGATTGATAATGAAGATAAAACAGATATTAGTCGTGATGGCTTTGGCGTTCGTGCAGACCTTGTCGGCACAGGACGGCGACCGTGTATTCGCGTTTTTGCGTTATCCGACGTCGGCGCACGTAAATGCGATGGGCGGGCAGTCGGTTTCGCTCATCGAACGCGATCCCTCGCTCGTCTTCCATAATCCGGCGCTGCTCGGCGGTGAGATGGACGGAATGGCAAACGTGAACTATATGAACTATTTTTCGGGCATACAGATAGGTAGCGCCGTCTTTACCAAGGCTTTAAAGGAACGCAGCGCGTGGGGCATCGGGGCGTCGTTCATCAGCTACGGCACGATGAAAGAAACGACAGCCGAAAATGTCATTCTCGGCACTTTTTCGGCTAAGGATTTGAGTATCAACGGATTTTTCTCATACGACCTGTCGGACAAATGGCGCGGCGGCGTTTCGTTCAAGGCGCTTTATTCCGCTCTGGCTGAATACACTTCGTTCGGGATCGCCGTTGATGCCGGTTTAAGCTATTACGATGCCGAGAAAGCGGTGTCGTATGGCATTGCGCTCAAAAATGCGGGCGCCCAGCTGAAAGGCTACGACTCGCAGCGCGAACAGCTGCCGTGGGACATCCAGCTCGGCGTTACGAAGAAGATGGAACATGCGCCGCTGCGATTTTCGCTGACTGCTATGTATCTGAACCAGTGGAAGTTTGACTATACTGACGCTACACTGACAACCGGAAAAAAGGACGACAGCTTCGTGCAGACGCTGTTCAAACATCTCGTTTTTGGCGTTGACTGGATACCGTCCGACAATTTCTGGGTTGGGCTGGGTTTCAATCCGAAAACGAATTTCGACCTGAAACTGCGCGACGGCGGCAACGGACTTGGCGGTTTTTCGGCTGGCGCCGGACTGCGCATCAGCCGTTTCGACGTCGGAGCGTCGGTGGCGCGCTATCATCCTTCGGCTTATTCGCTGATGATCAGTATCTCTACAACATTGAATGCAATCGAACCGTAATATATAATATTAATGTACGCGCGTAGGAAGATAAATGTAGCGATTGACGGTTTTTCGTCGTGCGGAAAGAGCACGATGGCGAAAGACCTTGCTCAGGCGGTCGGTTATACCTATATCGACAGCGGCGCAATGTACAGAGCTGTAACGCTTTATGCTATGCGAAACGCTATGTTCGACGACAGCGGCATAGATGAACGCCGCCTTGCCGACGATATTGCAAAGATCGATATCAGGTTTAGCAAAAATCCCAAAACGGGGCGAAATGAGACTTTCCTGAACGGCGAATGTGTTGAAAATGAGATACGCAGCATGGATGTTGCCGCTCGCGTCAGCGCCGTTGCTGCGATTGGTTTTGTGCGCCGCGCCCTCGTCGTCAAGCAGCGCGCTATCGGACGCGACAAGGGCGTGGTGATGGACGGTCGTGACATCGGAACGGTCGTCTTTCCCGACGCCGAACTGAAAATATTCGTTACGGCATCGCCCGAAATACGTGCGCAACGTCGTGTGGATGAGCTTGTTGCGAAAGGCGTCGCGGTCTCGTTCGACGAAGTGCTCGCCAATGTCCGCGAACGCGACCACCTTGATATGACGCGACGTGAAAGCCCGCTGATGAAGGCGGCTGACGCGATTGAACTTGACAATTCGTATATGAGCATCGCCGAACAGCAGGCGTTTTTGCTGGCACAGTTTCACCGTGTAACAGGCAGACTATGATTGAAGTAACTATCGACGGCAATTCGGGATTCTGCTTCGGCGTCGTAAAAGCCATTCAGAGCGCCGAAGACGAGCTGGCAAAGACGGACGAACTGTACTGCCTCGGTGATTTGGTGCATAACAATCTGGAAATGGAACGGTTGAAGGCGCTTGGGCTGCGCTCTATCCGTCACGCCGACTTGCCGCAACTTCGCAATCGCACCGTTTTGCTCCGCGCCCACGGCGAGCCACCGACGACTTATCTGACGGCTGAACAGAACAGCATCAAAATCATCGACGCCACCTGTCCGGTCGTCTTGCAGCTGCAACGTCGTATTCGTCAGTGTTATGAAGAAACTAAAAACACAGACACTCAATTAGTTATATATGGCAAAAAAGGACATGCCGAAGTGAACGGACTTGTCGGGCAAACCGACGGTACGGCTATCGTCATCGACGGGGATGACGACTTCGACACTCTGGACTTCGGCAAAAATATCATACTTTTTTCGCAGACAACCAAGCCGTTAGACGGTTTTAGCGCCGTTGTCGAAGCCATCCAAAGCCGTATAGAGCCGGACGTCGAGTTTCGTTTCTACGACACGATTTGCCGTCAGGTCGCCAATCGCCTGCCCAATATCAGGGCGTTTGCAGCTCAGCACGACTGCATCTATTTTGTCGCCGGAAAGCAAAGTTCAAACGGCAAAATGCTGTTCGACGAATGTCTCAAAGCCAATCCAAACACGGTTTTTATCACCCAAGCCTCCGAAATCACCGAACCTCTGCCGCCGACAATCACGAGCGTAGGCGTTTGCGGCGCCACATCCACGCCAAAATGGCTGATGGAGGAGGTCGCTCAGAAAGTGCGGGAGATTAATGGCGCTGTATAAAATTTACATTCAGTTGTCAAAGTTACCGAACTGTCGTCTGATAAATTCTATGAATGAGGGATAGTGCGGCGTGGCTATATGTCCCTGATTATGTATGCGGTAACCTATGTCGCCTTCGATATAAGGTTTGTCGATCACCGGCATTGGGATAGCTTTACCGTTATAATCGAACGTATCATCCATTATCAGCCCTTTTTTGCCGAGAAACTCATACACGGGACTTGCCGCTATTGCCGTCAGATATGTGCCATAAGGGTCAACCCAGCTGTCGCCTGCTTCGGGGCGTCCGGTTCCCAAGAAAATCGGGCGTGGGGCGCATAAGGCGACCAGCGATTCGGCGTCAGCAGGCAGATCCATCACTTTGCGGGGCATATAACCGTCTGTGCTGCTCGGATGCAGTCCCACATATTTGAGCAGTTTGCCGCATACCCAGTAATAAGCGTACGGGTCGGCTGCCACATTTACCATCTCTTCACCCCAGTGGCGACGATTCTGACTGGAACCCAAAGCGCCGGAAGAACTTGGAAACGAGAAGGTTACACGTGTATCGTAAGCCATAGTAACCAAGGTGGCTTTGCCGTAGCGTGAATGACCGGTTAATCCTATATATTTCGGATTTACAGGCGTTTCACCAATATGTGTCTCGAAGAAATCGATCAAACGGCTTACTCCCCACGACCATGCGGCTAACGTGCCCCAATCTTCGGGTTTGCGCCAGTTACCTTCGCCGACCAAGCCCATCAGATAGCTGTACAGGGCTTCGCCGCCTTTATCCGGTTGCAACAGGGAGTTATCGAAATAGCAGACGGCGATATTCTCAGGCGCCATAGCTGTCCACAACGTTTCGTCGTACGTACCGAAAATAATGATCACCGGCAGTGTTTTTCCGGCGGGCAAATTCAGCGGCACACGCAGTTTGCCAACTATCTGCGGTGTATTGCGAGCCGTATAGCCGGACGGATTTACAATGTCGCCGGTGATTGCATATTCACGGAACGGGTGTTCCAACGTTTTTCCGCCTTCGGTCATACAGCGGCACGACCAGTCGAAGCCCGGATCCGAGACGAGAACCTCGCGAGTTTTCACGCTCCACGTGATCTGCATATTGGCGGCGGCGGCAGGGATTTTGCCGTAAATATCCTGCACGCCTTCGAGCAGTTGGTTGCGGCGCTGGAGCCAGTCGGCGGGCGTCAATCCGCTTAAATCGTGCAAAGCCAGCGGTTTATAAAATTTGGCTCCGGTAAAATAATCGCCACCCGGTTCCCAAGCCTGAATGTAATTATGCCAGAAGCCGTCGTTCACTCTGGCTACGGTTACCCTGCCCGTCAGCGTGTCGCCTACGCCATTTTCGTGCAGCCAAGTGGTGCTTGTGCCGGTAGCCCATGTCCAGTTACCCTCAGGCTTGGTGCTGTCGGAAGGACACATTGTAACATCGCTGCCAAAAGCCTTCAACTTCGGCAAAAGCGTTGTGTTGTAGAAAGTTTGTCTGTCTGTGGCTACCGGAGTTTCATATCCCATTTGCCACATCATCTGCTTCAGGTCGTCAGCCGCACTGATGTCGTCAGCCGGAACCTGAGTGAAGTTTTGCGCGTTTGCAGTTCCTGTGCATAATAAAGCTGCACACACACTGCTTACAATAGTTTTTAATTTGTTCATATTTAGAATGTTAAGTTGTCATCTGCCATATACGTGTTCTTAAAATTATGCTACAAAAGTACTAAAATAGCTGTTCATTGCCAAAATCGGTGAGCTTTTTTTGCGTGTTTATTAGCCGATTTCCGGAAATGATTTCGTATCTTTGCGGCGAGAAAAATGGCAAGACCTGCGAAGCCGTCAGAGCAGGAAAACAAACTTTCGATAAGGAATGAAAGATGTATATACAAGCGCAAGCCTGAACGCCATAAGCGAGGCAGTGGAGACAGAGACCACTTTATACAACGGGGCGATAGTTGCGAAGCCGATAGAGCAGGACAATTATAAAATACAGCTATGAATACGTGTTCACAGGTAGCGATTAAAACATTTGATAATTCAAATGCAATCATACAATTAGCTAACGCATGGAAAAAGAACACTTCTCGTCCACGACCGTCGCAACAAATATGTGATGATTGGGATAAAGTTCTTGAAGATTGGGTAAACGATCCAGATTTACCGTTATTTGTCAGAAAAGGCAATGAACGCGGGACAGTATTCAAACATAAAAAAACAAATAGAGATTTGATTCCGGTAGATAACAGTCCAGCTCAATGGGCATTTTCAATGGCATGTGACAATAAAACTCCTATCTTGAAAGATCTTGTTACTGATCTTAAGAACGGAAACATTCCAATTGCGATGGTTCCATGTAAATCAGCTGTTTTTCGCGGATCACTTGCTAAATCCATCCATAATGTAAACACGAAAGGTTGGAAACTGGCGCACATTAAACCTGTGGGTTTAAATACTCGCCAACCTGTTGAAGACATTGATATTGATGAGTTAAAAGATCATCATAAAAAACTGTTGTCCCCGTCGAATATGTTCGTTGTTCCCCTGAAATATAGCGGGATAGCCGAAATTGATGAATTTATTAATGTATTCCCTTAGGCACCAAATTTGGCGTCCAATACTGCATCGTAATCAACTGTTTGATGATTGTTTGTCTGCATAATAGTTCTTATGTCTTTATCTTCCGTTTCACGCTGCAAAGATATAAAAGTTTATCACTTGTGAAACTTTATGCTGCAATTTTCGCTGAAAAGTTTCTACGGAAAGACGGGCAGAGATTCTTCATTCATACGAGTAAGTTCAAGAAAGCAGCAAGATTTCCGCTATGAGTTTGGCGCTGAACGACTTCTTTATAGCTGATTATGAGGAATAGCATTATCCTGTTGCCAAGCCGAAAAAAGAGGCAATCTCAAGAAAATCGAGATTGCCTCTTGCGTTGTATATCAGTTAGTTTTATCAAAGAGTCGAATTATTTTTGTGCATCGCGTGCGGCTTTGTAGGTGGCGTCGTCCCATTTCGGGAAATAGCCGTCGTTGGCTAAGCGCAGTCCGATGCCGTAATACATATAGAGGTCTTCGAGCGAGCCTGAGAAATCCCACCAGTCGTGATATTCGTCAGATGGCTGGTGATAGGTGCTCTTGTTACCCCACAGCTTGCGGTGTTCTTCCGAGGCTTTCGGGTCGAGTGGTTTACTGCCGCCTGCCAGAATGACGGGGATGCCCACTTTTGCGAAGTTGAAATGGTCGGAACGGAAGAATCCGCCGCCCGGATTTGTTGTCGAGAACGTAACGGGTTTACCTTGGAAGGCAGCCGCTTCGATGACGTAGCGGTCAATATCTTTCGACAGTCCGCCGCCCGAAGCCCGTACTTCCGATGTGCGCAGTTTGTCGCCCATACCGTCCATATTGATGTTTACAACGGATTTTTTAAGCGGGAAGAGCGGATGTTCGGAGTAGTACTGCGAGCCGAGCAGACCCGATTCTTCTGCAGTAACGGCGAGGAAGAGGATGGAACGGCGTTGCGGTTGGGCGAGCTGTTTGAATTTGCGAGCGATGACGAACATAGCGGCTACGCCCGAAGCGTTGTCGCCTGCGCCGTTGTAGATGCTGTCGCCATCAACAGCCTGACCGATACCGAGGTGATCCCAGTGTGCCGAATAGATGATATATTCATCTTTCAAGTCGGTACCGGGGATGACGCCCACGACGTTGTGCGAGGGTGCGCTAACTACTTCGTTGTTCGATTCTATCGTGGCTTTCACACCGAGCGGGAAGCTCTTGAAGCCGCGTTTTTTTGCTGCCGCCAGCGATTCGTCGAGCGAAATGCCTGCGATGTCGAACAGTTTTTTAGCCGATTCGCCGGTGATCCAGCCTTGGAAAGGCACGAGTTCTTTGTTGCCCGTCGGCGAGTTGAGGCTGATGACGCCTGACTGCCGTCCGTTTTGCACTACGCTGAAGTCGTACGATGCGGCTGCCGTTTCGTGGACAATAAGCACGCCTGCAGCGCCTTGACGCGAGGCTTCTTCAAATTTGTATGTCCAACGACCGTAGTAGGTCATATAGTTCTTCCCGCGGAAGAGGTTGTCGTCGTAGAAACCCGGGTCGTTGACCATTACAACGATGATTTTGCCTTTGACGTCGAGACCTTCAAAGTCGTTCCATCCGTATTCGGGCGCGACGATGCCGAAGCCGGCGAAAATGAGGTCGGCGTTTTTGACTGTCGTTTTGTTTTCGGCATGGAGCGTCCAGATGACGGCATCGTTAGGCACCTTGAGCGTCGCCGAGCCTTTCTTGCCCTTAAACGTTACGGCGTTGCCTTTGATGTTGGTTTTGACACGCAGCAGAGGCACTTCCTGAAAATAACTGCCGTTGACGGGTTGCAGTCCGAGTTCCTTGTACTTGTCGGCTATATAGTTGATAGCCAAAGGTTCGTACTGCGTGAGCGGTGCTCGTCCGCCCATCGCGTCGGCTGACAGTTCCTTGATACTGTTACGCAGCAACTGTTCGTCGCTGATGCCGCTTTCCTGTGAATTGATTGCCGGTGCGGCGCCCAGCAAGAGTACGCATACTCCTAAAAAGATTTTTTTCATTTTGAGATAATTTATTGTTAATTAGAAATTTGTTGTTTATAACGCGCTACAAAGATAGCAATCTTTTTGTTAACGGTAATAATTTTTCGTAAATTTTTCCGTATATTTGCACCTTCGATAGAAATAAGAACGTAAATTTATGGATATATTTAATCTTATAATAACATGAGTACAAAAAATCTTTCGGCACAGATGACAAATTTTCGCTGGGTCATTTGCGCTATGCTTTTCTTTGCGACAACAGTCAATTACCTTGACCGCCAAGTACTTTCGCTTACTTGGGATGAGTTTATAAAGCCCGAATTTCATTGGGACGAATCGCATTACGGTACGATAACATCCGTATTTTCAATTGTTTACGCAATATGTATGCTGTTTGCCGGCAGATTTGTCGAATGGATGGGCACGAAGAAAGGCTATTTATGGTCGATCGGCGTATGGAGCGTAGGAGCCTGTCTTCATGCTGTTTGCGGCATCGTAACCGAAGCGGGCACGGGTCTGCACAATGCTGCCGAACTGGCGCAAGCGACGGGCGACACGGCGGTGGTCATCGCCACCCTCAGTATGTATTGCTTCCTCGTGGCGCGGTGTATTCTTGCGCTCGGTGAGGCAGGTAATTTTCCGGCTGCAATCAAGGCTACGGCAGAGTATTTCCCGAAAAAAGACCGTGCCTATTCGACCTCGATATTCAATGCAGGCGCCTCGATAGGAGCGCTTTTTGCTCCGCTGTCCATTCCGCCGCTTGCAAAATATTTCGGATGGGAGATGTCGTTCATCATCATCGGTGTGCTGGGCTTTATCTGGATGGGTTTCTGGGTGTTTTTGTATGACAAACCGTCGAAAAGCAAATTGGTGAACGCCGCCGAGTTGGAATATATCGAACAGGATAAAAATGAGGCGATTGCGAGTGAACCTGCCGACACGGAAACAGAGAAAAAAATCCCGTTCTGGCAATGTTTCTCGTTTCGTCAGACATGGGCGTTTGCGGTTGGCAAGTTTATGACCGACGGCGTGTGGTGGTTTTTCCTGTTCTGGACGCCTTCGTATCTGAGTACGCAGTTCGGCATCAAGACATCCGAAGGGCTGGGTATGGCGTTGATTTTCACGCTTTATGCCATTGTTACCGTTCTTTCGATACTTGGCGGGAAGCTGCCGACCATCTTCATCAACCGTAGCGGTCAAAATCCTTATGCGGCGCGTATGAAAGCTATGCTGATTTTCGCCTTTTTCCCGCTCTTTGTTCTTCTGGCTCAGCCACTTGGGATGCAGTTTGGCGATTTGGGACGCAATGCGGCGTGGATACCTGTGCTGCTGATTTCGCTCGGTTGCGCGGCGCATCAGGCGTGGAGCGCCAACCTGTTTTCGACCATCGGCGATATGTTTCCCAAAGGCGCCATAGCAACGATAACGGGGATAGGCGGTATGGCAGGAGGGCTTGGCTCGATGATACTGCAGAAAACGGCTGGCAATCTGTTTGTTTTCGCCGGAGATACGAATATGCGTTTCCTCGGATTTGAGGGCAAGCCGGCAGGCTATTTTATCATCTTCATTTTCTGTGCTGTAGCTTATCTTATCGGATGGGTGATAATGAAATCGCTGGTGCCGAAGTACAAGCCGATAACAGTATAAAACGAAAAAAAAGCGGAGACTGGCTACGATCTCCGCTTTTTTTCTTTATAACCCACTCATTATTTATATTACTTTTTCTTTAGACTGCGAACAGCGCTTAAAGTTTAATGAGATGAGGTCTTAATATCCGAAAATTTCTTCCTGCGTCAGGACGGTTACTTTCCCGATATTGTTAAGGGCATTGATATTCAAGTCTTTGGTGTCGCCGAGAATGCAATACGTGTAAGGTTTGTTCTTGACATATTTTTGCTGGAAAGTTTTGACGGTTTCCAAAGTCATTGCGGGCAACTTCTCAAACAGCTCTTTATTGCTGTCTGTCGTGTAGCCGAACTCTTTGGCTTCGAGATAGTTCCAGAGGATGTCGTCGCGCAGCACACGTTGCGTACGGATACCTGTCAGGATGGCGTCCTTGGCTATACTGAAAGCTTTTTCCGACTCAGGCATATCGTTGAGGATGATGTTGAAAGCGTCGATGGCGTCAATCATCTTGTCGTTTTGCGTGGCAATAAATGTCTGCATAAAATACGAGCGGTCGGGCTTGGCGGGACGTTGGTAACCTGCACTGGC
The DNA here is from genome assembly GCA_031272455.1 of Tannerella sp. Lineage (GTDB taxonomy): Bacteria > Bacteroidota > Bacteroidia > Bacteroidales > Tannerellaceae > Tannerella. Next base: position 41,072 of record JAISTS010000134.1, read on the forward strand.
AGAGTACGCTAAGCCACGCGCCTCGCGCATTTCCTGAAACACGATGCTGTTCATATTGCCGCCGAAATATTCGTTGTAGAGCGTGCGGTCGGCTTCGAGCGATTTGTCAAATTTTCCGCTTTTGTGAAACATCGCCATATAAATCTGTTTAGCGTCGTAGTGAGCTAAAAGCACCTTATTTTCAGGCGTTTCCTGCTCGACGAACGGTTCGGGCGCAGGCACGGGTTGCAGCGTTTCGCCGACGACGTGATGACTGTTCAGAGCCGTCGTTATCTGCTTTTCTTTCAGTGGACCGTAGTACAGGATCGTATGCTCGAAATTTTTCAGATTTTTCGTGCGGTTGACTAACTCTTCGGGATTCAGCGTTTTAAGTTCCGTTTCCGACAGGATATGCGTCTGCGGCGAATTAGCGCCCCAGACGGCATACTGGCGCAGAGCGTTGAAGTTGGCAGCCTGATTGGATTTTGCGTCGAGACGGCTTTTCAGCATATCGTTAACGAGATTATCATAGACTTCGGCATCGGGTTTGGCGTCGGCAAGTTTGTCTTCGAGGATGGCAAGCGCTTTGTCGAAGTTGTCCTGTAAACCACTGATATACACGTAAACACGCTCGTTTGTCGCCTGCACTCCGAACGAGCAGGCAAGCTGATAAAGCTCGCTTTGGATCTCTTCGGCTGTCTTCGACGAGGTGCCGAGGTAGTTCAGGTAGTTGAACGCCGTGCCCAGCGCTTTGTCGTTGTTGTTGCCCATATCAAACACGTAATAGAGTGAGAATGTGGGATTTAACGAGTTATGCTTGTATAGCAGCGGCACTTTGTTTTTGACTGTCAGTTTAGTCAGGTCTTTGTCGTAGTTAACAAACACTGGCTCAATCGGTTTCACTTCGCGTTCCTTTATAGAAACGAGGAATTGACTCTCGTTGTCGCGGTTGGTTGCTATCGGCGTGATGCTCGGCTTGTCAATCTTTTTGTCGTTGGGCGTTCCCTGACGTTTGTAAACGATTACATAGTTGTCGTTCAGGTACTTATTGGCAAAATCAATCACGTCTTGCCGTGTAAGTTTCGATTGCAGGTCTATGCGTCCGACAGCGTCTTTCCAGTCGATCCCGTAGATATAAGACCAGAGCATCTGCATCGCAACATATTGATATTCTTGCTGTTCGTAATAGCGTGAAAGTTTGAAATTGTTGATAACGGCTTCGAGCAGCATATCGTCGAACTCGCCTTTTTTCAGCAAGTCAATCTGTCCGAGCAGCAAATCTTTCACTTCGTCGAGGGTCTGACCTTCTTTTGGTGTCCCGTAGAGGATAAACAGCGTGTAATCGCTCAGCGACTGGGTACCGCTTCCGGCACGTAAAGCTTTCTGTTTCTGCACTATATTCAGGTCGATCAAACCCGCGCGTCCGTTTGTAAGCAGATAGTCAAGAAACTCAATGATGGCAGCTTCTTTCGTGTTTGCTGCGGGCAGGCGATAGCCAATCATCAGATTTTCAGCTTCAAGCCCGACAACTTCTTTCACGACGGGCTGTGTCAGCGGCTGTTCGGGCGCAAATTCGAGCTTAGGCAGTTCTTTCGGCTTCATCGCTCCGAAATATTTGTCTATCGTGGCAATGGTCTCGTCGGGATTGAGGTCGCCAACCATAATAATTGCCATATTATTAGGCACATAGTAAGTATCAAAATATTTTTTGATATTCGTGATCGACGGATTTTTCAGATGTTCCTGCGTGCCGAGAATGGTTTGCGTGCCGTAAGGATGATGTGGGAACAGCGCCGTCAGCAGGGTGTCCTGCATACGCCGCGAGTCGCGTGCGAGGCTCATATTGTATTCCTCGTAAACCGTCTCCAACTCGGTGTGAAACAGGCGAATAACCGGATTTGTGAAACGGTCTGACTGTATCATTGCCCAGTTTTCGATTTCGTTGGAGGGAATATCTTCGGTATAAGCCGTTACATCGTACGAAGTGAAGGCGTTAGTGCCCTGCGAGCCGATTGCCGCCATCAGTTTGTCGTACTCGTTGGGGATGGCGATTTTCGATGCTTCCTGCGATACACTGTCAATCGCGGCGTAAATCGTTTTCCTCTCCGCCTCGTCGGTCGTGAGGCGATACTGCTCAAAAAGCGCTTCGATTTGGTCGAGCAGTGGTTTTTCGGCTGCATAGTCCGATGTGCCGAAGTTCGGTGTACCCTTAAACATCAGATGTTCAAAGTAATGAGCCAACCCGGTCGTTTCCGCAGGGTCGTTCTTGCCGCCTACACGCACACCGATAAATGTCTGTATGCGAGGCTTGTCCTTGTTGACCGAAAGATAGACTTTCAGTCCGTTTTCGAGGGTGTAAATGCGCGTTTTGAGCGGGTCGCCCTTTACGCTTTCATACTTGTAATCAGACGATTTGCAGCAGCTAAGCGCCAAAAGCATTAACGTCGATACCATAAACAAATAAATCTTATTCATAACCGTAAATTTTAAAAAATTGATGCCGCAAAGTTACATCTTTTTTTGGATATTCGCTCAATTATGCGTATATTTGCAGAGTGAAATCAATACAAAACGTAAAATATGCATTTATCAATTGACAAAAAAGACGTTGACAAGTTTTTTATGGTCGGCGACAAGGTGCTGATTAAGCCGAAAAATCCGCAGCAGCAGACGAAATCGGGGCTGTATCTGCCTCCGACTGTGCAGGAAGGCGAGAAGATTCAGAGTGGCTATGTTATCAAAGCCGGTCCGGGATATCCTTTGCCTGCCGAAGAGACCGAAGCGTGGAAAAAACGCGACGACACAGTCCGTTATCTGCCTCTGCAAGTGCGCGAAGGCGACCTCGCGGTTTATCTCCAGAGTGCGACCTACGAAATAAAATTCAACGACGAAGACTATACCATCGTCCCTCATTCAGCTATATTGATGATTATCAGGGATGAAGGTCTGTTTGAGTGATAAAAAATAAACAACTGTCAATGAACAAAATCATAAGCAAAGAATATTTTTCGGCAAACGTGGTGAAGCTCGAAATCGAAGCTCCGATGATTGCGCGTTCGCGTCGGGCGGGGCATTTTGTCATCGTCAAGTCGGGCGAAAAAGGCGAGCGCGTGCCGTTGACGATAGCTGATGCCGATATTGAACGCGGGACTATCACGCTGATAATCCAAGCAGTAGGCAAGTCGTCTAAAAGAATATGCTCACTTGAGGTGGGCGACTGTCTGACCGATGTCGTCGGTCCGCTTGGGCAGGCGACGCATATCACGAAGGTTGGCACGGTCGTCTGTGCAGGCGGTGGCGTGGGTGTCGCTCCGTTGCTGCCTATCGTTGAGGCGTTTCATCGCGCCGGCAATCGCGTCATTGTAGTGCTTGCCGCGCGCACAAAAGAATTGGTTATCCTCGAAGACCGTATGCGAGCCTGCTCCGACGAGATAATAGTGATGACCGACGACGGCTCTTACGGGCAGAAAGGTCTGGTAACCAATGGTGTGGAAGAGGTTCTGCTGCGCGAAAAAGTAGATTTGTGCGTAACGATAGGTCCGGCAGTGATGATGAAATTCGTGTCGCTGCTGACGAAAAAATACGAAATCCCGACGATGGCATCGCTGAACACCATTATGGTTGATGGCACCGGTATGTGCGGCGCGTGCCGTATTACTGTTGACGGCAAAGTGCGTTTTGTCTGTGTTGACGGTCCTGAGTTCGACGCTCATCAAGTGGATTTTGATGAACTGCTGATGCGTCTTAATGCATATAAAGATATTGAAAATCAATAAACAAGAGAGAATGACTATCGAAGAAATAATTGCTGTCCGTCGTGCTGAGCCGTGGCGCGAAGTCTTACGCAAGAAAATTCCTAACAAGGTGCGGGCAATGATGCCACGTGTGAAAATGAAAGAACTCGACGCCGTACTGCGTAGCCGCAATAACGAAGAAGTAAATCTCGGATTGACGCCCGAACAGGCTGTGAATGAGGCACAACGCTGCCTCGACTGCCCCAATCCCTCGTGTATGACGGGCTGTCCGGTTGGCATACATATACCTACATTTATTAAGCAAATCGAAACAGGCGAGTTTCTGAAAGCTGCTGCGACGCTGAAGGAGACAAGCGCATTACCGGCTGTTTGCGGTCGCGTCTGTCCTCAGGAAAAACAGTGTGAAGCGCAGTGTATTCATCTGAAAATGAAGAAAGAAGCTGTTGCAATTGGCTATCTTGAACGTTTTGCAGCAGACTGTGAACGCGAGAGTGGCATGATTTCGGTTCCCGCCACCGCGCCGTCGAACGGGATAAAAATTGCTGTCGCAGGCTCCGGTCCTGCAGGACTGTCGTTTGCGGGCGATATGGCTAAACGGGGTTACGAAGTAACTGTGTTTGAGGCGCTTCACAAAATAGGTGGCGTACTGAAATATGGCATTCCGGCATTTCGTCTGCCCAATGCTATTGTTGATGTCGAGATTGACAATCTCCGTAAAATGGGCGTTAAGTTCGTGAACAACTGCATCATAGGTAAGACAATCAGTTACGACGATTTGCATAACGACGGGTTCAAAGGTATTTTCGTAGCGAGTGGAGCCGGATTGCCTAACTTCATGAATATCAAGGGCGAAAACCTTATTGGAGTGATGTCGTCGAACGAATATCTGACTCGCGTCAACTTGATGGATGCTGCCAATCCCGACAGCGACACGCCCGTTCTTGCCGGGAAACACGTGGCTGTGATTGGCGGAGGCAATACGGCGATGGATTCGGTGCGCACCGCTCGCCGACTTGGAGCCGAAAGGGCTATGATTGTCTATCGTCGCAGCGAAGAAGAGATGCCCGCACGTATCGAAGAGGTCAAACACGCTAAAGAAGAGGGAGTTGAGTTTATGACGCTCCATAATCCCGTTGAATATCTCGGCGACGAAAAGGGGCGTGTCAAAGAGATGCGTTTGCAAAAAATGCAGCTTGGCGAGCCTGATGCGTCGGGTCGCCGCCGTCCTGTTCCCATCGAAGGCGCGATAGAAATCATTCCCGTCGATGAGGTGATAGTAAGTGTCGGCGTTTCGCCCAATCCGCTGATACCCAATTCGTTTAAGGGATTGCAAGTCAGCAGTCGAGGTACCATAACCGTGGATGAGAACACTATGCGTTCGTCGCTCGACGACGTTTATGCCGGTGGCGACATAGTTCGCGGTGGAGCAACGGTCATCCTCGCTATGGGCGACGGTCGGCGGGCGGCAGCAGCTATGGACAACAGCTTTTCCGGTCGCGGGTAGATGATTTTTTCGAACAAGGCGTTCGTAAAGAAAAATTGACTATATTTGCGGGCAAAAAATAATATCAAACAACATGAAAAAGAATTTTATAATTTCGGTCGCTTGTGCCGTTGCGCTATGCTCATCGTGCAGCGAAAAACTGTCGCAGGCAAGTTATAATGAAGGTATTAACATCATTCCCGCGCCGAAGAGTATGGTTGTCGGCGAGGGTAGTTTCAAACTCAGTACGAGTACGGTTTTTTACGCATCAACAGCTGAAGGGCGTACTGTCGCCGAGTTTTTCGCAGCCAAACTGCGACATTCAACGGGTTTGCCGTTCAAAATTGCCGA
>JAISTS010000075.1 GCA_031272455.1 Tannerella sp.
CAATCGCTTGTGCATAAGCACAATGTCTATCATTTTATCGGCAGCGAGGACGACCTCTCGCCCATCACCGAAAAGCTGTTCGGCGTAAAGACTGTAGAAATTAAGAACGTATTTTAATCCGTATTACTCCGTCTTTCCGAAAAAACCGCTATCTTTGCAACTCAAATTAATACATACATACTATGCAAATGATAGGATTAAATATCGACAAAGCGCTGGGCGAAGTTACGCGCGAACAGATTTTCGCCCTCGAACAGAGCGCACAGCAAGGCATTGAAGCCCTGCATAATCACAGTGGCGCGGGAGCTGATTTCTTAGGATGGCTCAACCTGCCGTCGTCCGTCTCGGAGGCGGAATTGAAGAAAATTGAAGCCGTCGCTACCTCGCTTCGCGCACGTTGCGAAGCCGTCGTAGTGGTAGGCATCGGAGGCAGCTACTTGGGCACTAAAGCCGTCGTCGAGGCGCTCAACGACAGTTTCGACTGGCTGCGTCGCGAACGCAAGAACCCCGTCATCCTCTATGCCGGTCATCAGATAGGCGAGGATTATCTCTACGAGCTTACCGAGCTGCTGCGCGACCGTCAGTTCGGCATCATCAACATATCGAAATCGGGCACGACGACCGAGCCTGCTCTGGCTTTCCGCATACTCAAACAACAGCTTGAGGCGGCAGTCGGACGCGATGAGGCACGACGCCGTATCGTCGCCGTTACCGACAAAGCGCGCGGCGCCCTGCGTACTCTTGCCACTCAGGAAGGCTACGAGACTTTCGTCATCCCCGACGATGTTGGCGGTCGCTATTCGGTGCTGACTCCCTGCGGACTGCTGCCCATCGCCGTGGCAGGCTTCGATATACGCAAACTTGTCGAAGGCGCTGTATCTGTTGAGAAAACGACAGGACCGGACACGCCTTTTGCCGACAATATTGCAGCTATCTATGCCGCTACGCGCAATGCCCTCTATCGCAGCGGAAAAAAGATCGAACTGCTCGCCAATTTCCATCCCAAGCTGCACTACGTCGGCGAATGGTGGAAGCAGCTCTACGGCGAAAGCGAGGGTAAGGACAACAAGGGCATCTTCCCCGCTGCGGTTGACCTGACGACCGATCTCCATTCGATGGGTCAATGGATACAGGAAGGCGAACGCACTATCTTCGAGACAGTTATCTCGATTGCCGCGCCCGACCGCCAAGTAACCGTACCTACGGACGAAGCCAATCTCGACGGGCTGAACTTCCTCGCCGGCAAGCGCGTGGACTATGTCAACAAGCAAGCCGAACTCGGCACACAGCTGGCGCACGTTGACGGCGGAGTGCCCAACATCAAAATCACCTTGCCGACGCTCAACGAATATTATCTCGGACAGCTGTTCTATTTCTTCGAGAAAGCCTGTGGCATAAGCGGTTACATACTCGGCGTCAATCCGTTTGACCAGCCGGGTGTCGAGGCTTACAAGAAGAATATGTTTGCCCTGCTCAACAAACCCGGGTTTGAAAAAGAAAGCGAAGCAATCAGGGCAAGGCTGTAAAACGAGTATTTAAGTAAGGAAATAAGGTGGCAGACGTGAAACAGTCGTACGAGTTGATGGCTCCTGCAGGTTCGTATGAGTCGCTGACGGCTGCCATTCAGGGCGGCGCCGATGCAGTGTATTTCGGCGTCGAAGGGCTGAATATGCGCTCGCGCTCGTCTGCCAACTTCACCTTATCCGACCTTTGCAACATAGCTGACACCTGCCGCGAGAATGGCATAAAAAGCTATCTGACAGTCAATACGGTGATATACGACGACGATATGGAGCTGCTGCATACGGTCATCGACGCAGCGTGTGAGGCGGGCGTCTCGGCAATCATAGCGTCGGATGTGGCGGCAATGCAGTATGCCCGTAGCGTCGGTATGGAAGTGCACCTCTCGACCCAACTTAATATATCGAATATCGAAGCGCTGCGGTTCTATGCGCAGTTTGCCACCGTAGCCGTGCTTGCCCGCGAACTAAACCTCAATCAGGTCGCCTCCATAAGCAGACAAATCGAGACGGAGCATATCACCGGACCCGACGGACAGCCGTTGCGCATCGAGATGTTCTGCCACGGAGCGCTGTGTATGGCTGTTTCGGGCAAGTGCTACCTTAGCCTCCACGAGATGAACTACTCCGCCAACCGCGGCGGCTGTATGCAGATATGCCGGCGCGGATATACCGTAAAAGACCGCGAGACAGACCGCGAGCTGGCTATTGACAACGAATATATTATGTCGCCCAAAGACCTGAAAACCATACATTTCATCGACCGTATGCTCGACGCCGGAGTGCGCGTGTTCAAGATCGAAGGGCGCGCTCGCGGACCCGAATATGTGCGCACCGTAACCGAATGTTATCGCGAGGCGCTGCAAGCCTGTGCCGACGGCAGCTATGGCGAAGAGCGGGTGCGAGACTGGGACGAACGGCTGCGTACGGTGTTCAACCGCGGCTTCTGGGATGGCTATTATCTCGGTCAGCGCCTCGGCGAGTGGAGCGGCAAATACGGTTCGCAGGCGACAAAACGCAAAGAATACATCGCCAAGGCAATAGACTATTTCAGTCGGATAGGCGTGACGGAGTTTGCGATGGAGTCGGGCAATCTGTGCGTCGGCGACGAACTGCTTATCACCGGACCGACGACGGGTGCGCTCTTCCTGACGGCTGACGAAATAAGGGTTGACCTGCAGCCGGTCGAAACCACTATCAAGGGCGAACGCTTCTCAATTAAAACGCCGGCGAAAATCCGACCCTCCGACCGAATGTATAAATTGGTGTCTTTTCGGACGCAAGACTTGCAGATTTGAGAAGATAGACAAAGATGTTAAGACAGTAGGACAGTATGTCAGTATGACGGTAGTCTGATAATCTGTATGTCTATGTCCATCTTCTTCCGTCTATTGCCTTTAACTCTTAACTCTTAATTTTTAATCTATGTTTTAGTTATTTAATTCGGTTTATTTCGTATTGGTTTACAATGGCTGTCTGAACTGTGATTGTCTGAACCGGGATTTTTGAGATTTATGTGATTGCCATGATTAATAAAATCACGCTAATCATTCAAATCATATTGGAATCGTGGTTCGGACGATTATTTTCCCGTTTTGAGCGTCGTGTCGAAAATTTCTGCTATCTTTGCGGCGGTAATAACAACTTAATTTATCACGTATGGTACGAACTATCTGTGTTCCCGAAAGCAAACAGCTTGTCTTTCCCGTGCCTCAGGAATATGTAGGCAGGAAGGTCGAAGTGCTTATTTTCCCTTATGAAGAAACGTTTGCCGTTGCGTCTGCAAACAGGACGGAAGCGCAATTCAACGCCGTTTCGATAGATACCGTCGGTTTCAAATTTGACCGCGATGAAGCCAATGCCCGGTAAGTTTTTCCTCGACAGCAACGTCGTCATCTATGCCTATTCGCGTACCGAAGTTGATAAACGCACGACGGCACGACGCATTATTGACAGCCCGCTATCGGTCGTCAGCACTCAGGTTTTGCAGGAGGTCGCCAATATCTTCAAGCGCAAGTATCAGTTAGAGTACCCTGCAATCCGCGAAGCGTTGTGCGAATGTACCGCCGCCGTTGGCGAACTACATACGAATACGTCGCAAACGGTCTTGAAGGCGTGCGACATTGCCGATCGCTACCGGTTTTCGTTTTACGACAGCCTTATAATTGCCGCCGCACTCGAAAGCAACTGCACAACCCTTTATTCCGAAGATTTGCAGCACGGACAGGTCATCGAAAAATCGCTGACCGTGTGTAATCCATTCCTAACGGCTTTGTAAACCAATATTTCAAAGAACGCAATAATGCTGAGCTTTTACAATCTGCAACATATTTTCATTAAAATTTGCCGCAAAGTTAGAGGGAATTAACAGATCGAAAGGTATTGAAACGAGAAAAAAATACAATTTTTAACATTTGCCACGTCATCACACGTCGCGTTCTGTTTTCCGAAAAATTCCGTTATCTTTGCGGCGGTATTATCGGGTAATGCTGAAAACACTAAATACAGAAGTAAATGAAGAAATATATATTTGAACTCGAAATGAAGGTGCGCGACTACGAATGTGATTTGCAGGGCGTGGTCAACAATTCAAACTATCAGCGCTATATGGAACATACCCGCCACGAGTATCTTGAGTCGCTGGGCGAGAACTTCGGCGCTATGCACGACCGCGGGCTTGACGCCTTCGTTGCGCGCGTGGACATACGTTTCAAGACCTCGCTCCACAGCGGCGACCGCTTCCTGTCCTGCCTTAATCTTTGGAAAGAAGGACCAAGGATAGTGTTCGAGCAGGACATCTACCGCCTGCCCCAACGGACGCTCGCGGCTTCGGGTCGGATAGAGATTGTCGTGGTTCAAAACGGCAAGCTGACGCGCGGCGAATATTTCGATAATCTGCTGGCGTAAGCAGACTGAAAAACGACGGGTTTTTGTCGTTTCAGTGTAAAATTTCTTTACACCGGTGTAAAATTTCTTTACACTTTTCGATTTTTCTCAAATCGCGATATGTTTGATAATCAGTCAAATCAATGGTTTGGCACGGTTTTTGCTGTCTTTTTAGTATTGTATCACTTGTAAAACATAGAAATATTATGATTAAGATTGAAAATTTGAGTAAGTCGTTCCGCACGGAAGAGGTGGAGACTATTGCGCTGAACAAAGTGTCGATGGAGGTAAATGACGGCGATTTTGTAGCCGTGATGGGTCCTTCGGGCTGCGGTAAGTCAACCTTGCTGAACATCCTCGGATTGCTCGACAACCCGACATCGGGTGATTATTATCTGGCTAATACCGAGGTGGGTCATCTGAAAGAGAATGAACGTACGCAGGTGCGTAAGGGTAATATCGGTTTCGTGTTCCAGAGCTTCAACCTGATTGACGAGCTGAATGTGTTCGAGAACGTGGAGTTGCCGCTCACCTACCTGAAAATCAAGCCTGCGGAGCGCAAGGAGAAGGTCAACGAGATACTGCGCCGGATGAATATCGGTCATCGCGCGGGGCATTTCCCGCAGCAGCTGTCGGGCGGTCAGCAGCAGCGCGTCGCCATCGCCCGCGCCGTAGTGTCGAAGCCGCAGCTTATCCTTGCCGACGAGCCGACCGGTAATCTCGACTCGAAAAACGGACTTGAAGTGATGGACCTTCTGACCCAGCTCAACAAAGACGGCACGACCATCGTAATGGTAACGCACTCGCAGCACGACGCCGCCTACGCAAGCAGGATTATCAACCTGTTCGACGGCGAAATCGTTACCGAGGTACAGAGCAAAATGTAACACGGAAGGGATCCGGCTATGATTAAGAACTTTATTTTTGTGCTGCGCCGTTGGCGTGGTACGGCGTACACCGCTGGCTCGAAAACTTCGCCTACAAGACGCCGATGTACGTCTGGGTCTATGCCGTCGCATTCCTGATAGTGCTGGCGCTGACCGTCGCCACCGTAACCTTCCAAAACTGGCAGGCTGCACGCAGTAATCCGGTGGAGAGTATTAAGAGTGAGTAATCAGTAGTCAGTAGTTAGTAGATGTGCCAAAAATAAAATTTTAACGCCGCATAGCCGTTTTCTCAAAAACAATTCCTATATTTGCAGCAGTTTAAAGCAAAATGATTATGGCAACAGCAATAATGAAAAAAAAATCGGTAAGAAAGCTGCGCAGAACTGCACATGAAACTTTTTCGGTGGATATACCGACATCCGACAAAGTGTTTTTCAGACATTTTGCCGATAAAATGGGCTGGCATATCAATAACGGCTATACTGCAATGTCAGTAGCCGACGAGCAGCAAATCGAAGAACTGAAAGTTGCTATCCTCGAAGCCAAAACTATGGGTGAAGACATTCGCAAAAATGGAATTAAGGGATATAAAACTTTGGACGAATAAATAAAGCCCGCAACGCACAGAGGCGATAGCAGGCTTGCACTTACACACAGTGGGGTGGAAGATGGGATTCGAACCCACGACCCTCAGAACCACAATCTGATGCTCTAACCAACTGAGCTACATCCACCATGTTTAGTTTTTGCTTTTTGCGGACAGCGGTATGTTCCGCGAAAAGCGGGGGCAAAGGTAATGCTTTTTTTTAATATGCAAGTCGTTTGCCGAAAAAATGTTTTACGAATAGATAAGTTTTTTTCCTGCCAGCAGGGTATTTTTCATCAGCGAGATGATAGTCATCGGTCCGACGCCTCCGGGCACGGGGGTGATATAGCTGCATTTTGGCGCCACTTCGCTAAATGCCACGTCGCCATAGAGCTTATATCCACTTTTTGTTGCGCTGCTGGGCAGGCGGGTCGTTCCCACGTCGATGACGACGGCTCCTTCGCGCACCATATCGGCTTTGACAAATTCGGGCACGCCGAGCGCTGCGATGAGTATGTCAGCCGTCAGGCACATCTCTTTCAGTCCTTCGGAACGGCTATGGCAGACGGTAACGGTGCAGTTGCCCGGATTGCTTTTGCGCATCATCAGCGCCGCCATCGGTTTGCCGACGATATTGCTGCGTCCGAGTATGACGCAGTGTTTGCCCTGAGTCTCGATCTCGTAGCGTTGCAGCAGTTCGAGTATGCCTGCCGGAGTAGCCGGAAGGAAGCAGGGCAATCCGAGCGACATACGTCCGACATTGACGGGATGGAAGCCGTCAACATCTTTGCGCGGGTCGATGGCTTCGATAATTTTTTGCGACGATATATGGCGTGGCAGGGGCAGCTGCACTATGAAGCCGTCGATGTCGGCATCGCTGTTCAGGGCGTCGATACGGCTGAGCAGTTCGTCTTCGGCTACATCGTCTTCGTATCTGACAAGCGACGAGCGGAATCCTATCTCTTCGCAGGTTTTCACTTTGCTTGCAACGTAGGTCTCGCTGCCGCCGTCGTGCCCGACGAGTACAGCTGCCAGATGCGGTATCTTACCGCCATTGCGACGTATTTCGGCTACTTCGTCAGCCAGCTCCTGCTTCACCTGTGCTGCTACCGCACGTCCGTCTATTAGTTGATGTTCCATACTTATTTAAATTAAGAATTAAAAATTAAGAATTAAAAATTAAAAGAGTTGACAAGTAAACCGTTCATCGTGCACCGTGTACCGTTAAACCGTTTACCCATTACTCACCTTCTCCGCATAGCGCCTTGCAGATTGCGTGCGCCGGGTTTGGCGGTGGTTATCATCTTCATCATCTTGCGCGTTTCGTCAAACTGTTTGACGAGTTTATTGACATCCTGCACTGATGTGCCGCTTCCGCCTGCGATGCGCTGTTTGCGCGAGCCGTTCAAGACGGTTGGGTTGGCGCGTTCGTAGGGCGTCATCGAGTGGATTATCGCTTCGATGCTTTTGAAGGCGTTATCGTCGATATCAACGTTCTTCAGCGCTTTACCTACTCCGGGTATCATCGACGCAAGGTCTTTGAGATTGCCCATCTTTTTTATTTGCTGTATCTGCGAGAGGAAATCGTTGAAATCAAACTGGTTCTTGGCGATTTTCTTGGTCAGTCGTCGGGCTTCTTCTTCGTCGAACTGTTCCTGCGCACGTTCGACGAGCGAGACGACGTCGCCCATACCGAGAATACGGTCTGCCATACGTTCGGGGTGGAACACGTCGAGCGCTTCCATCTTCTCGCCCGTGCCGATAAATTTTATCGGTTTGTTAACGACCGAACGTATCGACAGGGCTGCTCCGCCGCGGGTGTCGCCGTCGAGCTTTGTCAGCACTACGCCGTCGAAGTCGAGGCGCTCGTTAAATTCTTTGGCAGTATTGACGGCATCCTGACCTGTCATTGCGTCAACGACGAACAGTATTTCGTCGGGTCGGATGGCGATTTTTATCGCTTCGATCTCCTGCATCATCTGTTCATCGACGGCGAGGCGACCGGCGGTATCAATTATCACGATGTCGCAGCCGTTCTTTTTCGCTTCGCTGATGGCGTGTTGTGCTATGAGTACGGGGTTGCGGCTGTCGTCTTCGGAATAGACCGGTACGTCAATCTGACTGCCGAGCACACGCAGCTGTTCGATTGCCGCCGGACGGTAGATGTCGCACGCCGCCAGCAACGGGTGCTTGCCTTTCTTCGTCTTGTAGAGATGGGCTAACTTGCCCGCAAAAGTCGTCTTACCGGAGCCTTGCAAGCCCGACATCAATATCACCGAGGGCGAGCCTTTGAGACTGACTTCGACTGCCGCGCCGCCCATCAGCGCCGCCAGCTCGTCGTGTACGATCTTTATCATCAGCTGACCGGGCTTGAGGGCTGTGAGCACATTCTGTCCGAGCGCTTTTTCCTTTACCGTGTCGGTGAATTGCTTGGCTACCTTGTAGTTGACGTCGGCGTCGAGCAACGCGCGGCGAACGTCTTTCAGCGTTTCCGCAACGTTGAGTTCGGTAATCCTTCCTTCGCCTTTGAGCAGCTTCAACGACCGCTCTAATCTATCGCTTAAATTTTCAAACATAAATTCTTGCTTCTATCACGGCGCAAAGGTACGAAAAAATCCGATGCTGTCAAATATACATCGCGACAGTTTTTGAAAGCTGCAAAAAAAGCAGTACTTTTGCACCGCAAATCTTATATTAAAGGATACAGAGCTATGAATATTTTAGAGTTGAGCGAACAGGAGATTATCAGACGGGGAAGTCTGGAGCAGTTGAGGGCGTTGGGTATCAATCCCTATCCTGCAGATGAATATGTCGTTACAGGCTATTCGGACGAGATAAAGGGAACGTTTATCGACGACGCTCCGCAGCGCCAAGTGTCGGTGGCAGGACGTATTATGAGCCGCCGCATTATGGGCAAGGCATCGTTTATTGAGCTGCAGGACTCGCGCGGGCGCATACAGATATATGTTACGCGCGACGACATCTGTCCCGACGAGACGGATACGGAAATGTATAACACCGTTTTCAAGAAACTGCTCGACATTGGCGACTTCATAGGAGTGCGCGGCTTCGTTTTCCGTACGCAGATGGGCGAAATCTCTGTACACGCGAAAGAGCTGACCGTACTGTCTAAATCGCTGCGCCCGCTGCCTGTTGTCAAGGAGAAGGACGGAGTGGTATATGACGGTTTCGCCGACCCCGAACAGCGCTATCGCCAACGTTATGTTGACCTTGCGGTTAACAGCGGCGTGAAAGATATTTTCATCAAACGGACAAAGATATTCAATTCGATGCGCACGTTTTTCAACGAACACGGCTATGTCGAAGTGGATACTCCCGTGCTGCAAAACATCCCCGGCGGCGCAGCAGCACGCCCCTTTATCACGCATCACAACGCGCTCGACATACCGCTCTACCTCCGTATCGCCAACGAACTGTACCTCAAACGGCTTATCGTCGGAGGCTTCGAGGGCGTCTATGAGTTCAGCCGCAATTTCCGCAACGAAGGAATGGACCGCTCGCACAACCCGGAGTTCACCTGTATGGAGATATACGTAGCTTACAAAGACTATCGCTGGATGATGGCGTTCACCGAACGTATGCTCGAACGTATCTGCCTCGATGTGCTGGGCGCTACGACTGTGAAAATCGGCTATCGCGAGATAGATTTTCGTCCGCCTTACAAGCGTGTTACGATGATTGAAGCCATACGCGAACATACCGGCGTCGATATCACCGGAATGGATGAGGCGGCACTGCGCGATGTGTGCCGCAAACTGGACATCGAACAGGACGAGACGATGGGCAAAGGCAAGCTGATCGACGCTATCTTCGGCGAGAAATGCGAACACAACTATATCCAGCCGACCTTTATC
Organism: Tannerella sp.; assembly: GCA_031272455.1. Taxonomy (GTDB): domain Bacteria; phylum Bacteroidota; class Bacteroidia; order Bacteroidales; family Tannerellaceae; genus Tannerella. Next base: position 9,755 of record JAISTS010000075.1, read on the forward strand.
ACCGACTATCCGATAGAAATGAGTCCGCTGACCAAGCGCCACCGCACGAACCCCGATCTGACCGAACGCTTCGAGCTGATGGTCAACGGCAAGGAGATAGCTAACGCCTATTCGGAACTCAACGACCCGATAGACCAGCGCCAACGCTTTGAAGACCAGCTGCGACTGTCGGAAAAGGGCGACGACGAAGCAATGTATATAGATGAAGATTTCCTCCGTGCCCTCGAATACGGAATGCCGCCGACAAGCGGAATGGGTGTAGGTATGGACCGCCTGACGATGCTGCTGACAGGTCAGGAAAGCATTCAGGAAGTGCTGCTCTTCCCGCAGATGCGCCCCGAAAAGCCTGTCCACAAAGATGCGCCCGAAAAATACGCCGCGCTCGGTATCGCCGAAACACTCGTGCCGCTCGTCCAGAAAGCCGGATATATGACAGCCGACAGCCTTGCCAATGCCAATGCGCAACTGCTGCGTCAGGCGCTGTTTGAAATCATCAAGAAATATAATCTCGAAATAGCCCAGCCCTCAGCGCCCGATGTCGAGGGGTGGATTGCTGCAGCGAAAGTGGCGGTCGCCAATTAAGCTATTGTACAATCACTTTCGCCGTTGTAGCGCCTGTTTTGACGATATAAGTGCCCTGCGGCAATGTCGTGCTTGCAGTGCCTGCCGCAAGCGTCTTGACTAAGGCGCCGTTCACGCTGTATATATACGTAGCGACGGGCGACGGGGCATTGATGTAGAGCGTGTTGCCCGACGTCCATATCGACGCATCGGCGACAGCCTCAATGCTGTGCGGATCACTGACTTGCTCAACAACGAAATGTTGTGCATCCTGTAGCGACGATGTTACTACCGGGACTTCGTAACCTAAGCCTATATAACCCCCGGCCGCTGACTTAATAACAAATCCGTCATCAACCTTTTGAAATGCTAACAGGCTATAATCGCCCATCTTCTCTTTTTTGAAAGTCCATCGCGCCTGCGCCCATATCATATAATATTGGCCGGTTTCGGGCACAACGGTGTGCTCTTCCGTAAAAGCCAAACCAGTAGCATCGGTCAGGTAGCCGCCGGAATAGTCGAGATACTCTGTACCGTCGGAATAAATTGAGTACAGCGGCGCTCCGGTTGCTGATTCGCCTTCTTTCTTCAATGTGAAGATGTAGTCATGCGTCTCATGATGCTTATAGATAACAGGGTCTTGTGCCAGATAATTCTCACATTCCATTTTATTCTCCATTCCCAAATAAGTGATATGCTTTTCATATCCCGGAATGTATGAATACCGGCTCAACCCGTCTTCATACAGATAGTCGTAAAGTGAGTTGGCAAACCGCAGCCTGATTTTGCCTTCGAAACCCAAATCGACAAACTCCTGCGCCCAAGCCCCCACAGAGCAGGCGCAAAACATTAATACACTGAAAAATAATCTCGTTTTGTTCATAATTGTTTTGGTTTTAGCATTTATATTGCGGCAAAGATAGTAAGTTTTTTTGATATGGCTGTATTCTTAAAAAAAACTTTTTAGACAATGCCGTGGTGAGGGGACTATTTCCCCAGCCAGTTGCCGATAATCCGTTTGCCCTGCGGGGTGAGGATGGATTCGGGGTGGAACTGGATGCCGCGGACGTCGTAGGTGCGATGGCGGAGCGCCATGATGCGGTTTTCGGCGGCGTCAACGGCGGTTATTTCGAGGCAGTCGGGGAAGCCGTCGCGGGCGACGACCCACGAGTGGTA
>JAISTS010000106.1 GCA_031272455.1 Tannerella sp.
AAAAAAAAAAAATGAGATGTTTTAGATTTCTCGCGTTTTTGACAGTCGCCGTACTGTCGTTCAGTTGTACGCCAAAACTTGACGTCGCTGTACGCGCGATGACGCCCGAAACGAACAAACTGGGTTCGGAATTTGAGATATTTGTCGATATTCTCAATAACACTTCTGAACGTCAGCTGTTTAATCATCTCAACATCGAAGAATCATACTTGGAAGGAATAGAAATTCTCGGCTCGGTGCCGGGTTATTATGAACGCTATGCGGTGGATATTGACAATACGATCAATTTCTCGTACGACCTGCAGATAGATGCAGGCGAAACGTTCACAGTCATACTGTATTGCAAAGCCGTAAAAACCGGACAATACGATGGCAATATTACGGCGTTCTTCAATAACGCTTTCGCGCACACAAGTACGCCAATAAGCACTGAAATAACGCCTGTAAATGAGACTTGACAATAGTAACAAACTGATATACAGATGAAAAAAATATTTCTTGGAATAGACCATCCGGCGATTGCCGCCGACGATGTGGAAAAATTGGCTAAATGGTATTGCGATGTGCTTGGGTATGAAGTACATACACGCATCGACAAGCCCGTTTATCTCGTAAAAGCACCCGACGGCACGCTGATGGAAATAATGCCTAAAGACGACACGCAACGCCCCACTCGCACGACGTGGACTCCGGGCTGGTCGCATCTTGCTTTGCGCGTCAACAACATTACTGAAGCCATCAAAGCGCTTGACAGACACGGCGTTGAATGGGAAGGCGCCGAATTTGACGCAGTAGGCGGCGGGCGCGTTCGCAATCTGTTCGACCCCGAAGGAAATCTTTTGCAGATAGTTGAACGCAACTGATAATATATGCCTCTAAATCTGCCTATTAACCTTCCGGCAATCAATTTGCTGAAGAAAGAGCATATCTTTGTAATGGACTCGTTGCGCGCGTCCGAACAGGATATCCGCCCGCTTCGTGTAGTTGTGCTTAATCTTATGCCGTTGAAAATCACTACGGAAACCGATTTGGTGAGGCTGTTGAGCAACTCGTCGCTGCAGGTCGAGCTGATCTTTATGAAAATCAAGGGACATAAGCCCAAAAACACGCCCATCGAACATCTGATGGAGTTTTACAAGGATTTCGACGAGATAAAAAACGAATGTTACGACGGTATGATAATAACCGGTGCTCCAGTGGAATTACTTGATTTCAAAGACGTTACCTACTGGGACGAACTGACGGATATTTTCCGCTGGGCAAGCCGGAATGTTACTTCAACGCTATATATTTGCTGGGCGGCGCAGGCGGGGCTTTTCCACTTCTATAACATCCCTAAATACAATCTGCCGGCGAAACTGTTCGGCATTTTCAAACACCGCGTCAACGACCCGTTTGTGCCAATATTTCGCGGTTTCGACGACGAATTTTATGTACCGCACAGTCGGCATACCGAAATCAGAAAAGCTGATATACAGCAAGTTCCCGCTCTTACTATCCTTTCGGAAAGCAAAAAAGCAGGCGTTTATATGGTGATGGCTCGCGGCGGAAGGGAATTTTTTATCACCGGACATTCGGAGTATTCGCCTAATACTCTGCACGATGAATATGTCCGCGACACCAAAAAAAGATTGCCTATCAACATTCCTGAAAATTATTATCGCGACGACAATCCGGCAAACCCACCCGTAGTGCGCTGGCGTTCACACGCCAATCTTCTGTTTACCAACTGGTTGAATTATTATGTTTATCAGGAAACGCCATATCGCACTGAAGATATACGCAAACTTGGCGATTTAAGCCAGTAAAACTCACACATACAATGACTTGCGCAAGTCCGATTGAACTCCTTTCGCCTGCAAAAAACTTGGAATGTGGCATCGAGGCGGTGTTGCACGGAGCCGATGCCGTTTATATAGGTGCGCCAAAATTCAGTGCGCGGGCGGCAGCCGGAAATTCCATTGACGACATAAGGCGGCTTTGCGATTTTGCGCATCCGTTCGATGTGCGTATCTACGTGGCGCTCAACACAATACTCAAAGATGACGAACTCGCCGAAGCCGAACGAATGATCCGCGACCTCTACGACGCCGGCATCGACGCGCTGATAATCCAGGATATGGGCATTTCACGGCTCGACCTGCCTCCGCTGCCACTTCACGCCAGCACGCAGACGGACAATTCCTCGGTCGAAAAAGTTGATTTCCTTTACAAAGCAGGATTTTCACGAGCCGTACTTGCACGCGAACTCACTCTCAATGAGATAAATACAATACACCAAGCCGTACCGATTGAGCTTGAAGCGTTTGTTCACGGCGCCCTGTGCGTGAGCTACAGCGGACATTGCTACCTGAGCGCCGCCCTGTGCAATCGCAGCGCCAACCGAGGCAAGTGCGCGCAATTCTGCCGACTGCCCTACTTGCTGACCGACGCCGACGGCAAAATAATTGTCGCCGATAAACATCTGCTGTCGCTCAAGGACTTAAACCGCTCCGACGAACTTGACAATCTTATCAAAGCCGGCGTTACGTCTTTTAAAATCGAGGGTCGCCTGAAAGATATGTCTTACGTCAAAAACATTACGGCGTATTACCGCAAACGATTGGACGAAATCATAGCCCGCAATCCCGAATACCGCCGTTCGTCGTCGGGCACTTCGTCTTTCACCTTTGAGCCTGATCCGGCAAAGAGCTTTAATCGCGGATTTACAGCATATTATCTGAATGGCAGAATAGCGGACGTTACGGCTTTCGAGACCCCCAAATCCATCGGAGAGCCGCTTGGCAAGGTCAAAGACGTGCGTGACAATACATTCACACTGTCTGTAAAAGCAAACATCCATAACGGCGACGGCTTGATTTTCGAGGCAGACAATGGCGAATGGACCGGCGTGCGGGTCAATCGTGTGGAAAACAACAGGATACATCTGCTGAAAGATAGCAAGTTGCAAGTCGGGACGATGGTTTTTCGCAATTTTGACAAAGAATTTGAAGATGCCATGGCACGCAAATCGGCTGAACGCAAACTGAGGGTCGATATGGAATGGCGCGATACGGATGACGGTTTCGCATTGGAAGCAAGGGATGAAACCGGCGTTAAGTCGGTAATAATGAGGTTATTTGGTAAAACTTTGGCGCAAAAAGAGCAAACGGATAACATCGTCGCCCAACTGTCGAAACTTGGCAATACACCTTTCGTAGCCGGTGATATCATGATTTCGATGAGCCAACAATGGTTCGTTCCATCTTCACTTCTTAGCGAAATGAGACGCGAAATCGTAAGCAAATTGCTGGCTATCAAGCGAATGAATTATCAGCATCAGCAGAGGAACAAACCCGCAGCAAATGCCGTATTTCCCGAAAAAACAGTTGATTACAGGGCGAATATTGCTAATCGCGAAGCCGAACAATTTTATCTCGAACACGGGGTTAAATCCGCTGAAAAAGCCTTCGAGATCGCGCCTCAAAAGTCTGTCCCCCTGATGGTTACGAAGCATTGCCTTCGCCATTCCTTGGGCTGGTGCCCTGTATATCACAAAAAAGTATCGCCATACAGCGAACCGTTTTATCTTGTTCGCGAACGCACAAAACTGCGCCTGCAATTTGATTGCAGCGAATGTAAGATGCTAATATTCAGAGATTAAAGCAGCTCTATCAAACATCAGTAATACGTAAAACGCAGCTTCTCAAAATAGAGCGCCATGCCCGCTGACGACTGCAGGGTGCTGCCTACTTCAAACGGGATAATTGCTTTAACGACAGCGTTTTCGCCCACATATTCAAGTATCGATTCAATCCCCGTACTCATATATGCGTAATAGTCATCCATCGAACTTTGATGGACTGAAACGATATAGCTGGCATTGCCGTAAAGAAATTCGAGCGGCGGCATAGAGTTGTCAAAATAGTTGACCGAATAAAGGCTGTCGGAGCTGGTAAAGTCAATGATCTTGAAGCGTATCAGCACCGTTGTCCTGCCCGAAACCGCACGATTACCGTTGCCCGAATCGACTACATTCAGGTAAACGCCGTTGTCAAGCTCTACAAACTGCTTCTCGCCGAAAACCCCATTTGAGGGATATTCTTTCAAAATCTCAAAATTATTATTGTTAACCAACCGATTGATAGCCCTTTGCTGGTCGCGCTTCATATCGGCATACGATTTCGTGTTATTGCACGACGAAAGGATCGCTATGCACATAACAGCTGCAAAAACAGAAATTCCAATTCTCATCATCTTGATTTTCAATTTATTACTTTCTGTAATGACAACATTCCGGCAATGCATTGTAAACATCGTCGTCAGCCTTGTCGAACTCGGTGTCGTGCCCGACTTTTGCCAGCGCCTGACTGATGGTTTTTGCCGACGTATGTGCCGCATCATAATGAATATGAAGCTTTTGCGTCTGCAAGTTATACTCTGCAAGCGTTACGCCGTCGATGGCTTTTACCGTTTTTTCTATCCTGTTTTTGCACATCCCGCAGGATCCGCCGACAGTCATTTCAGCATGAGTTTCGCCACCGTGACTGTGCGCCACAGCATCACTGTTGCCCGCCGCTTTCTGCGAAGCGGAGTTTGAGCAAGCAACCATAGCAGTCGTAATCATCACTGCTGCAAATAAATACATAATATGTCTCATATTTTTTCTTTTAAATTCGGGCTCAAAGTTAGAGTATTTTATCGGGATAAAAAAAACTTTTGCTAAAATTATTATTTTTTGACAATTAAAACCGCCGCAGTTACGAGAATATGGGCGGCATAATAAGTCGGCATCATCAGGCAGGCATACAGCCATTGAGCCTTGTGCGGAAATTCATAGAGGGCTATCAGCGTGTCGGAGAAGACGATAGAGGCTATTCCCGCCGTAAAAAGCCAGCGCGCCACAGCCGAAAATCGCAGTCCGGGCGCCGCCGCCAGCGAAAAACACGAAATCAGCATATATAGCAGCACCGCGACCTGCATTTCCATTCCTCCGATAGCCGGAACCAGCATCAGCGCGAAAAACAAGCCGTAACCTGCGAGCAACACCGTCAGCCACAGCCATTTAATCCTGCCGTTGCGCAGACAAAACGCGAGATAACCGATATGTGCGACAAAAAACAGCGCTATACCGTAAATAAAACGCATCTCGTCGCCCCCGCGATGTTTCAGCATCCAGTCGCCCGCAATCGAAAACAACAAGGCGGCAATCAGCAGCCAGCGCGTCCGCCTGACACTTCTGCCACAGAAGAAAGCGACAAGCAAAATACAGGTTACCGGAACAGCCACGTGCGGCAAATACCCTCCCCCATTCAAAGCTGCGACAGCACAAAGAATCGGAATAAGTATAAGGCTTAAAATCAAATAGTTACTTGGTTTCATCGGTTTTATTTATAATTTTTTATTTATTCAGTCTTTTGCCTGTAAACGTCTCAACATCAAGCCGTAAAACAGTCGTCAGCGCCAGCGCTTCTTCGCTGAAAGACAAGCCTGCTCCGCCATAGTGAGCCATCAGGCGTTCAAGACCGTGCATACGCGCCGATGTGTCAGCGACCGGCGCAATGAACCCTGTGCCTATAATACTCTCGTATTTCATCGAGAATTTGCAGGCGGTCTCACCAGCCGTGATGACGTGGTTGCAGTCCATTTCAAAGCCAGCCTTAACGCCCTCGCCGATTATGTCGAGTTTGCGACCTTCGCGAGCACAGTGGAACCATAGCGTCAGACGTCCGTCGTCCGCAAAATCGTAGCCGAAATTCAACGGCACAATATAGACCTCGTCCGACGCTCTGTCAATCAGCCCTATACGACATGCATCGCAGGTCTCAATCACAGCAGCCAGACCGTCCCTGTCCTTTATTTCACGATTTGCTTTTCTCATATCTCTATTTCAAATATTTGCGTTTTTTTCACGCTGCAAAGGTAACGAAATATTTTCTATTTTTACTCAATCGAAAATAAGGCAGGAAAAAAGTAAAAAAAATACTACATTTTTGTTATTTATCGCAAAATATGTTACAAAAATGTAACTTTTCTAACATAATGATAATTTTCCACATTATTTTACTTTAATTACATTCTATTAACGATAAGACACTTAACTCCGTTATTCATTAATTAGTATAACGCTTTATGTTCATTGGCACGGTCTTTGATTGATAATAATTCGGATATTAGTTTTTAAGTCAAAAAATTGTTTAGTATGAGAAAGATTGCAATTTACGGTAAAGGTGGTATCGGAAAATCCACCACAACCCAAAACACTGTCGCCGGACTCGCCGAAATGGGGCGCAAAGTGATGGTCGTCGGCTGCGACCCGA
>JAISTS010000107.1 GCA_031272455.1 Tannerella sp.
ATAGATAAAGGGCAGAAAAACAAGCAGTTGCTTATCCAGCCGCAATACTCGCCCATGCCCGTCGAAGAGCAAATCGCCGTCCTCTACTGCGGCACGCACGGACTGCTGAAAAACGTCGCCCTCGACCAAGTGAGCCAGTTCGAGCAAGCCTTCCTCAACGCCCTCAGGATGCACCACAAAGACGACATCCTCACCCCCCTCAAACGCGGACAACTCGACGACAGCGTAACCAACGCCAGCGAAAAAGTGGCGGCGGAGATTGCGCCGGCTTGATACATTTAACCGCAACGGCAAATAAGGCAAACAAGTTTAAATCCCTCCTTCTTTGCCTTCATTGCCTTCGTGGTTATTTTTAAAGCATCTGATTATCAGCGTTATGAATACAACTTCACCGCACTTAACCGGTGGCTAATGTCGTGAAGCGCAATATCGAGCGTCGTCAACTCGTCGTCGGTAAAACGGCTGGTTTTGCCATTAACACGATTACCGTTCAGCCTCTGGTAAAACCATTGAGGCGTACGATGAAAATAGTTCTTCGCAAGAAACGACACCGACAGGAACGGCAATACAGGATTAAGTTTTTCGCGCACATTCAAGGCGTGGTCAATTTCCTTCGCCTCATTTTTCAATGCCGCAAAATCATCGCTTACGGCATCGCGCACATCGGCTTTTCCCTCCTCCGAAAGCGAAGCGAAAAGTGTATCCATCTGTGCATCAATCGCCTCACGTTCCGTCGTCGATGCCTTCATCCGCGCCTTTTTCAAGTTTAAAAATTTCTCTTTTGCATCCATTCTATTGTTAGTAACTCACCTACCCGAGCCTTTAGCCCTTCGTCATAATCCATAGAGATCTCGTCTTAATGACTGCGCAAAGATAATAACAATTTTGTTATTGACAATAGCTTCGGCAAAAAAAACTTCGCATTTTAGGTTTATTTAACAATTACTGTAAGCTACTAAGTGTCCTTCGCAAATAAGGATTTTGCGGTTAAATCATGCCAATCATATAAATCATAAGAAAATCAGCGGTCAAGACATCAGCAAAAAAAAAGGGGCGACCCCTCCGAGCCGCCCCTTGTCGTCGTAGCATTAATACGTTAATTTATAACAACTTTCGCAACAGTGTTACCTGTTTTGACGACATATATTCCTTTGGTCAGCGCGACAGTGGTTTGACCTGCGCCGTAGGTTACGGTTTTGACTAACGCGCCGCTTTCGGCATAGATCTGTGCCGTGCCTGCTGTCGGGGCGTCGATAAAGATGGCATTGCCCGAAGCATAGACTTTGAGCGCGGCGATACCGGCGACTGCCGACGGCGAACTGCTCTCGACGGTGATGGTCGTGGGGCTGTTGATGCCATAAACGGTGATTTCGTACGCACCGTCGCCAACGGGTTTGACGACATAATCCTTGTCAACCGCCGACGATTTGCGCGTGGTCGTTACAACCGGCTCGTCGCCATCGGTTTTCGGCTTGACGGTAAACGTAAACGAATCGCCGCTGTCAACAAAGTAAATGCCCGTAACCACATCGCTCTCGTATGCGCCCGACACTTTCAGCGTTACCTGACGCGGCAAACCGGGTACAGGTTGCGGAGCGGGGGTTACGAAAATGGATGCAGGATATGACCTGGCGCCAACAGAAATATCATTCAATTCGCCATTGCTCCAAACGTAGGCATACGCATAGGACGGTGAATAATTATATTCATATACAGCAGCATAGACTTTATCCAGAACATAAACAGAATTAACATTAGTATAATTATCAGCATATTCAACAATATTTATTTCATCATAGTCTGTCCAGATTTTAGGAGTATAAGTATAAGTCCATGTTGAATTGACATTTTTTCCCGTCTCAGTATAAATGCCAACATAAACTTTCCCATTCTGAACAAAAACAGAAGTTGCAGATGAATAAAAAGATGACGTGGCATTTGAATAGCTTGGATACAAAAGTCTTGGTTGACCGTTTGTCCACAGCGTTGCTCCATAACCCGTAGAGGTGCTGGAATATCCGGCAACATACACATTTCCATTCTCAACAAATACCGAACTGGCATTTTTATATTCCTCTGATGCGTCAACAGGCTCGCCATTTTTCCATAATGACATAAATTCCAATTCAGAATAAACCGTGCCTTTTGGACAAAAGCCTGCTACATAAACATCTCCGTTGTATATAGACATTGAGCTAATCGCCGGTGAATAGAACCACGTCATACCTGTATATGGCTCATAACTGTCATTGACAATTGTATAAAGCTCTTCGCCATTTTTCCAGACTTTTGCTGTATAATCCAATCGCGCCAGATTACTACCATCAGTATATCCAATATAAGTATATCCGAGCGCATATACATCGCCCTTATATACGATTACGGAAACAGCTGTAGCTCCCCAGGAATCTACTGCGGTAATACTTGCAGGACTGGTCGGTAGCGTTGTTGGAGCAGTAATTGATGCAAGCGTGATTTCCTTGTTGTTTTTCCAAACAACTGCACTTTCTATCCCACTAATCGACTTAAAACCAGCTACATAAATATCTTCGCCATCAACATAGATAGAATTGGCGCCTGTATAATTGCCGAACGAATACAGTACCGACCCGTTTTGCCAGACGGTAGCACCGTCGTTTGTATTGCCCGCCACATAGACATCCTGAGCGGACACGCTCAAACTGTGCAGAATGAGCGCAGAAATAATTGTTAAATAAAAGTAAATTTTTTTCATAAGTTTTCGTAATTATTTGTTTATTAATAAATTGAATTTCTGATTGAGTGGAAAGTTTGGGCGCACAAAGTTACTCTCCTTACTGCGTAAGGATTTGAAAATGTGAGGATAATGTGCATTTGATGCTGTTTTGCGGCTTAGTTCGACAGGCTCACTAAGCGAATTGAGAGTCGAGCGATTAACAAATGTTAAGAGATACCCCCCCCCCGTTAACATATTTTAACGAAATCGAGGCGCTGACTATTTCCGCACGCCGTCTTCTGGCGCTGCGGCTTCGTAAAGCGGTATTTTTCTTTCTTCTCATTGTCTTATTTTGATGACCGCCGCAAAGATAAAACATAGTTTTTTTCCGTGCAAGTTTTTTTAGAAAAATTTTTCACTTTTTTGCTCATCTCAAATATTATCATTAATTTTGCACCGTTTTCATATAGTATGATAACAGAGCATTTTTATGGATAATAATATGTCGAACAGTAATTTATCTATACTTGGCATCAATATAGAACTGCTGCCAATTGACCGCAGTCAGCTTAAAGGGTTGAACGCAGATACGCTTTTGAATTTTTCTTTTTATTCGACTGTGTTCCGCAATCAAGTCCTTTGCATAATAGAGCCAAAGCGCCGGAGCAACTATACTCCTTTGAAATACAAACGTTTGGTCGAAAAAATAGAAAGCGTTGTCGGTATGCCTGTCGCGGTAAGCCTCGACAAACCGGCTTATTACGAGCGCGAAAGGCTTATAATTCAGGGCGTTTACTTTATTGCGTCCGACAAATACGCTTTCTTGCCGATGCTGATTGCAAATGAGCCGGTCAAAGCGAAACAGACATTGCGCAAACTGACACCCGTAGCGCAGTATGTGTTGCTTTACTACCTGCAAAACAGGATCACCAAATCACTGACAATCAAAGATTTGCAGGCGGTGATGCCGTACAACTATCTTGCCTTGTCGCGGGCGATAGTTGTTCTTGAAAATAACTGTCTGTGCCACTGCGATAAAAGCGCCGACGGGACAAAAAATATCAGTTTCACGCTACCCAAGCGGGAATTGTGGACGAAAGCACAAGCCTGCCTGACTTCGCCCGTGAAAAAGGTCTATTATTCTGACAATCTGCCTGATACTCCTTATGCAGTAAGCGGAGTTAACGCATTGGCGCATTATTCCCATCTGAATCCTGAACGCTACGGTAGCGTAGCGGTATGGGATAAGTATTTCGCAATGAATGATTTATATAACGAAATTGAAGGTAATTACAGTGTTGAAGTCTGGAAATATCCGCCAGTAATGCCCTCACAACCAAGCACCAAAACGGTTGACAAGCTGTCGCTCTACCTGTCGCTAAAAGACGAGATCGACGCCAGAATTGAACGCGAATTGCAACTTATGATTGAAAAAATGCCATGGTAAAAGGATTTGAGAAATTTAAGTAATATTTTGCCGAATATCCTGACAATTACGTCATTATAGGAGGAACAGCCTGCGATATTGCTCTACAGGAAAGCGAAATGCGCCCTCGCGCAACCAATGATATTGATATGATTTTAGTTGTCGAGTCGATGACTGCCGAATTTGGACAGCGGTTTTGGGATTTTATCATTGCCGGCGAATACTCTACGCGCCAACGTAAACGTGGCGACAAGGAACCTGCGCCAGAGCTGTTTCGTTTCATCAACTCAAAACAGGGCTTTCCGGTGCAGATTGAATTGTTGTCAAAACTGCCTGATACATTGATTGTTCCAACAGACTTTCATCTCACACCCGTGCCGCTTGGCGAAGAATTGTCGAGCTTGTCTGCCATACTGATGGATGAAGTTTTCTACGACCATACCATAAAAAACAGCATTGTTGAAGACGGGATTCGCATCGCAAGTCCGCTCTCGTTGATGTGTCTTAAAATAAAAGCGTTTCTCAATCTTACAGAAGACAAACTTACAAATTCTTCCATTCACAACACGGATATACGTAAGCATCGCGACGACGTTTTCAAACTCCTTGCCATGCGGATTGACCCATTAACTCCGGTAGAATTACCTGCTTCAATCGTCAACGATATTAAGTTGTTTATAAGCATTATAGAAAAATCCCTTCCAAATCAGTCATTGCGCGACAGCCTGAAGCGCACCGACAATGATATACGAGATTATTTGGAAATTATGCAGACCGTATTCTTGCCTTTTAACCACGAAGGCAAATAAGGCAACAAAGACTAACTCCTTCTTTGCGTCTTTAATAAGGTGCCGGAACTGCGTTGCGGCAAAAAAAACATCCTCTGTGGTTGAATTTACGCATCCAAATTCACTAACGTGCTACCGAAGCCAGCGAGAAGACGCTGAGGCGCACATTGGGGTTGGCTTTGGTCAGGGCTTCGATGCAGGCGATGGAGGTTGCGCCGGTCGTAACGACGTCGTCAACCAGCATAATGTGCTTGCCCTGCAAGTCGTCGAACGGTCGGGCTGCAAACACATCTTCGGTATTCAGATGTCTGTCGTACAGCGATTTGCGCGTCTGCGACAGGGTATAAACCTTGCGTACGAGGATATCGTCGCGCACAGGAATACGGCTTACGGCTGACATCCCTCGGGCTATCAGAAGCGACTGATTATAACCTCGTTGCCGTTCTTTTTTGCGATGCAGCGGCACAGGCGCAAGGAAGTCAACGCCCTCGAAAATCCCGTCGTCCGCCATCTCGCTCACCGCCATCCGACCGAGATATTCGGCTAAAGATCTGTTGTTGTTATACTTAAAATCGTGTATCAGGGTCTGCACGCTGCCCTCTTTTTCGTACCTCAGGAACGCCGCCGCGCCGACCATCTGCGGAATACCGGCATAGAGGGCGGCAAGCGGATTGTCCGTCTGACGGTGATAATACGCATTAGGCAGATCGCAGAGGCAGTGAAAGCACACAAACTGCTCATCGTCTATCAGTTGGCGGTCGCAAACGAGGCATCGCGGCGGATAGAACAGCCATAGCAGCGAGTCAAGCAGTCTCGGGAAAGTCATCTTCGTTGAAATTTTGTTTCAGTAAGGTTTTCAGGCACTTAACTATCAATCCGGCTTCAAAGCCACGTCCGGCGGCAAAACGGCAGAGCTTGCGAAAAACATCGGCATCGGTGTCGCCGCTGACGCTGCGTCGTCGGTCTTTCAGCAACTGCATTAGCGTAGCCTCGTATTCTTCGCCGTCGATCAGGTCCAAGGCGGCGTTAACAGCTTCGGTATCAATGTTTTTACGATGCAGCTCAATGCCAATTTTGATTTTTCCCCAGTGATTGAAGCGGAATTTGTCGCTGACAAAACTGCGGCAATAACGCTCTTCGTTCAGATAATTGTCGCTTTTCAGGCGTTCGATGATACGTTTTGCTGCATCGGGAGGCGCGCCCCAAGCCGTCAGTTTTTTTCGTACCTCAAAATCGCACCGCTCGCCAAGTGAGCAGTAGGCAGCGAGCTTGCTTATCATTTCATTTTCAGTTAAATGTTTCATATTCTTGCTTTTATCATTCGTTCTTTGTTTGACATATCGCGCACGAGATTGACCTCGCCGAAGCCTTTGTCGCGCAGCAGGCAGACCGTTTCGTCGGCAAATCGCGGGTTGATCTCAAGGAAAAGCCGTCCGCCGCGCTTCAATCGCTCACCGGCAAGCGTCGCTATACGGCGATAAAACAGCAGCGGGTCGTCGTCGGGGACGAACAACGCCTGATGCGGTTCGTAGTCGAGCACATTGCGGTGCATAGCATCTTTCTCGCTTTCAGCGATATAAGGCGGATTGGAAACTATAGCGTCGAGCGCGGGCAGTTTCGTAAGCGCGTCGTTCAAGATGTCGGACCGAAAAAAGTGCACTTTGGCGGCGTAGCGTTCGACATTCGTACGCGCCGTCGCGAGCGCTTCGTCGGAGATGTCGGTCGCATAAATTTCGGCGTCGTTGAGCTGTACTGCCAGCGCGACTGCAATACATCCGCTGCCCGTTGCGATGTCGAGGATTTTGGGCTTTTCTACCGTCAATTCGCTGATTACCAACCGCACAAGTTCTTCAGTTTCGGGTCGCGGGATCAGCGTCGAGCGATTGACAGCTAAGATCATCCCGCAAAAATCGGCATATCCGAGCACATATTGCAGCGGCTCGGCACGACTGAGCCGAGCGACGATGGCATCGATCTGCGCTTGCTCGGTTGCGGATAATTGCCTATCTTTGCAGAGCAACTGACGGTGCAGCGGCATATCGCAGACCTGCTCGATAATCCGGCGGGCTATGCTGTTAAGCTCGCCTGCGGAATACAGGTCGCGCAGTTCGTTGCGGATGAATGTAATCGTCTTGTTCATAAAGGTATATTTTGACAAAGATATAAAAAATAAACTAAAAAGATGCAAATTGACGAAAAATTTATGGTGCGCTGTCTTGAGCTGGCGGCTCACGGGCGGGCTACGGTGGCGCCCAATCCTATGGTTGGAGCGGTCGTTGTCAGCGGCGGAAAGATCGTCGGCGAGGGTTTTCACCGTCGTTATGGCGAGGCTCACGCCGAAGTTAATGCCATCGCTGCGGTGCGCGACGAGGCTCTGCTGCACGATGCGACGCTGTACGTCAACCTTGAGCCTTGCTCGCATTATGGCAAGACGCCGCCCTGCGCACGGCTGATTATCGAGCGCAGGATACCACGCGTCGTGGTCGGCTGCCTCGATCCATTCCCCGAAGTATCGGGACGAGGCGTTGCTATGCTGCGCGAGGCGGGCATCGAGGTCGCGACGGGTGTGCTTGAGCGCGAAGCTAAAGAGCTGAACAAGATTTTCTTAACTGCGTTTACACGCGCGCGCCCGTACATTATATTAAAATGGGCTGAGAGCGCCGACGGTTTTCTCGATCGCCATCGCAGCTCGGCAGCCGAACCGCCGGTCAAGCTCTCGTCGCCTCATACGCGGCGTATGGTGCATAAACTGCGCACCGAAACGGCAGCTATATTGTTGGGAACCAACACGGTACGGCTCGATGATCCCTCGCTGACCGTGCGTCATTGGGCTGGCGAGGCGCCCGTCCGCGCTTTTATCGACCGTCGGTTGAGCATCCCCGCGACCTGCCGCGTTTACGACGGCTCGACTGCGACGCTCGTGTTCACCGAAGAGACGAAAACGCCCGACGCAAAAGCGGAATATATCAGGATAGATTTCAGCAAAGACATTGTCCCTCAAATCGTTGACGCACTGTATCAACGCCGTCTGTATTCGCTGCTTGTCGAGGGCGGGGCGAAGCTGCATCGCAGTTTTCTCGACGCCGGACTGTGGGACGAAATCCAGACGGAAACGACGCCGCATATCATAGGCGATGGAGTGAAAGCTGTTGATTTACAGCCATATATCTCGTCGAACACGGAAAATATCATAATAAATGCCAAAAAAAGCGATAAATCCGTAATTCGGCATTATTCGAGGCTCAATTTTTGATTAAAATTACTTACTTATCCTAAAAATTTATAAATAAAAGCGGAAAATTGCGGTTAATGCAAAAATTGTTTCTACTTTTGTAGGCTTAAATTTATCAGACTGAAAAGAATGGAAAAATATAAATTGCCCTTATGGGCGCTTGGAGGCTTGATGTACGTACTGTCGTCGTGCCTCGGAGGCGACGATGTCGAGCTTGACGAGTGGGCTTTATCCAATGCGCAGATAGCGTCGTTCTCGCTGTCGTGCGACTCTATCGAGGCTCTGTCGTCGGTAAAATTCACCATCGATCAGGTTAACGGCTTGATTTACAATAAGGATTCGATGGCGTACGGGACGAATATCGATTTCAAGGTCGTCTGCTCAATAACGTATGTCATCGGCTACATATCGGGCATCGAGGTACACCAGCTCGCGACCGACAGCAAAGCATACTGGAACGGCACTGATTCATTGGACTTTACGAACGATGTCATCTTCTATGTCTATTCGTACGACGGCAAAAAGAGCAAGACCTATACGGCAAAGCTGAATGTGCATCAACAGCATCCCGACAGTATGAGCTGGTCGCTCGACAGCGGCAGGATACCCGTTTTTATGCCCGAATACAGGAAAGTTGTCGCTTTCGACGGCAAATATCTGATGTATGCCAAGCAGATAAGCGGCTGCGAACTCTACGAATCGCCAACATCGGGCGCGTTTAACTGGACTAAAGCGACGCTGACCGGCTTCGAGAACCGCAGCATCACGCTTGAACAGATGACGCAATACGGCGATGCGCTGTATGTGTCTGACAGTGAGGGCAATCTGTATCGTTCGGAAGACGGGCGAAGCTGGACTCAGGACGCGACCGCCCCGAAAATAACGGCGCTGCTGGGCGTAGTAACGGAATGTGCCCTGCAGAGCGCTCCCGACAGGTTTGCGGCGCTTATCAACGATGGAGGCGTGAAAAAATTTGCCTTTACCGACGGATCGGGCGTATGGCAAACGGGCGAAACCGTTCCGAGCAATTTCCCCTTAACAGGCTTTGCGTCACACTCTTACAGCGAGATGTCGTATTCGCACCTCACCCTCGTAGCCGGCACAGGCGCCGATGGGGCTGTCAGCAGCAAGAGCTGGGATACGATGGACGGGCTGAAATGGGTGTGCATCTCGACGGGACTTAAGCCGTATTTCTCTGAACGCGAAGGCATTATGCTGACCGTTTACGACGACAAACTCTACCTGATAGGCGGCATCGACGCCTCAAATCAGGGACTGAAAGATATGTACACTTCGACCGACCACGGCGTTACCTGGGCTGTCGCCGACTCGCTAACGTTTCTGCCTGAAGCATTTACGGGTCGCGGCTACTCGTCGGCTGTGGTCAACGAAGACAAATTTTTACTTCTTTTCGGCGGAAAAGAAAACCGGCTGACGTACATGAACGACGAGTTATGGCGCGGTCGCATCAACCGTCTTGGTTTCAAAGACTGAGCGGCTGATATAATTTTGTGCGGCTTTTTTCGTTAGAAGAAAAGGTGTGGCATTAAAAATGAACTATATGTCTTCAACTTTTCTTCAGCGATGGCTTAT
The DNA here is from genome assembly GCA_031272455.1 of Tannerella sp. Lineage (GTDB taxonomy): Bacteria > Bacteroidota > Bacteroidia > Bacteroidales > Tannerellaceae > Tannerella. Next base: position 9,735 of record JAISTS010000107.1, read on the forward strand.
CTTATGCTTGCTGAATCTGCCGTTTTGCCTTGTTAGCGGACAGGAATTTCTGTACGAAGTTGGCGGGATGGCAGGCGGGTCGTTTTATATGGGAGATGCCAATAAGACGGTGCTGTTCAGGGGATTGAACCCTGCCGGCGGCGTGGTATTCCGGTATAACGCCAATTTTCGCATAGCGTTAAAGGGCAATCTGGCGTATGCTATGGTGTCGGGGACGACGCAAAATTCGGGAAACGCATTTCCGAATGGCGCTCAGGCATCGTTCAGTCGCGGTTTGGTAGAGCTGGGAGGGCAGTTTGAGTACAACTTCTTCCCGTACAGCGACAAATTCGCATATCTGAACACGAGGCGCTATTCGCCGTATATCCTTATCGGATTGGGCGCTACGGTAGCTCCGGGCAAAGGCTCGACGTTTGCGGGGATGAACATTCCGATCGGCACAGGCATCAAATACAAGCTGAAAAACCGGCTCAATCTTGGGCTGGAATTTTCGGTACGCAAGCTGTTTGGCGACGGTTTGGATGTAACGGACGACAGCAATCGCCTGTTAGACAATCCTTACGGCATAAGCGGCAGCATGATGAAGAATAAAGACTGGTACTCGTTGCTGATGTTCTCGATAACGTGGGATTTCGGTCCGCGCAACTGTCAGTGCAACAGTTCAGACAACATATTGTTTTAGACATTTTAGATGTCGTTGATAGAAAAGATAGACAAAAGGCGGTTGCCGCAGCACGTGGCAATCATCATGGATGGCAACGGACGATGGGCGAAGGCTCGCGGCGAAGACCGCAGCACGGGACATCGTGAAGGCGTTGTGTCTGTCCGCAAGGTAGTCGAAGCGGCTACCGAAATCGGACTTAAATATCTGACTGTCTATACTTTCTCGACAGAAAACTGGAACCGTCCCGACGAGGAGGTACGCGCGTTGATGAGCCTGCTTGTCGCGGCGATACACCGCGAGACGCCCGACCTGATGAAGAACAATATCCGTCTGAACGCTATCGGCAACCTCAGCCGTCTCGACGACGAAGTGCGCCAGACGCTCGAAAACTGCATAGCCCAAACGTCGGTCAATCAGGGCACTAACCTGATACTTGCCTTGAGCTATTCGTCGCGTTGGGAGATAGTGCAGGCAGCCGCCAAGCTGTCAGCCGATGTCAAGGCGGGGAAAATCGAGCCGTCGGACATCGACGAGCAGGTGTTTGCCGATTATTTGACGACACGAGGCATACCCGACCCCGACCTGCTCATACGCACCGGCGGCGAGAAGCGCGTCAGCAACTTTCTGTTATGGCAGTTGTCGTACGCAGAGCTTTATTTTACAGATATTTACTGGCCTGATTTCAGGGCAGACGAATTATACGAAGCAATCTTGTATTACCAGAACCGCGAACGCCGTTTCGGCAAAACAAGTGAACAGATAAATTGACAAAACGAACAATATGAAGTATAAAAACATACATTTGTTGATTGTATTAATTGGAATGACAACGTTTTACGGCTTCGCGCAGGAGAACAATCCGCTGACGCCGCCCGCCGTTCCGCCCATAGCAAGCGACTCGACGCAAAGCGCTGTAAGCGTTGCGCCCGAAGAGGTGCCTGTCGTGTCATATACCCTGTCGCCGAAGAAATATGTCATCGACAGTATCTTCGTTACGGGAGTAAAAAACTACGAGGACTATGTGCTGATAGGTTTTTCGGGGCTGTCGAAAGGCGACGAGATAACCGTTCCGGGCGACGAGATAACCGATGCCGTCAAACGCTTCTGGCGACAGGGGCTGTTTTCCGATGTCAAGATATTGGCAAACAGGCTGTTCGACGACAAAGTATGGCTCGAAATACAGCTCAAACAGCGCCCGCGCATCTCGGAAATCCACTATAACGGAGTGAAAAAGGGCGAGCGCGAAGACCTCGAAGCCAAGCTCGGACTGCGCAAGGGACATACCATCACGCCGAATGTCGAAGATCGTGCCAAGACGTTGATACAGAAACATTTCGATGCAAAAGGATTTAAAAATGTGGACGTCGAGATAGTGCAGAAAGACGACATCGCCCATCCCGACGAAATCATCGTTGACATCAACATCGACAAAAACCAGAAAACGAAAATACAGGAAATCAATATCGTTGGTAATGAGCAGGTTACAGACTTTATCCTGAAAAAAGCGATGAAGAAAACCAACGAAAAATTTGACCTGAAGCGGCGATTGAAAACCAGTATCCTCGAAGTGTTCAGTACCAAGAAATTCACGAGCGAAGAATACGAAAACGATAAGAAAAACCTGATTGACAAATACAACGAGTTTGGCTATCGCGATGCTGTAATCACTTCGGATTCAGTATTTAACGTCAACGACAAATACGTTGTCATCAACCTCAACGTTGATGAGGGACAGAAATACTACATCAAGGACATACAGTTTGTCGGCAACACAAAATATCCGTCGGAAGCGCTTGAGACTCTGCTCAATATGAAATCGGGCGAGGTCTATAACCAGAAAAAGCTGATGGAGAGGCTTGTGTCGGACGACGACGCCGTATCTAACGTGTATTACAACAACGGCTACCTGTTTTTCAACGCCGACCCTGTCGAGGTGGATGTTCAGAACGACTCCATCGCCCTCGAAATACGCATACAGGAAGGTCCGCAAGCGACTATCAACAAGATAGTTATCAATGGCAACGACCGTCTTTACGAAGACATCGTACGCCGCGAGCTGCGCACCAAGCCCGGACAGCTCTTCAGCCGCGACGACCTTATCCGCTCAGCCCGCGAGCTGGCGCAGATGGGACATTTCGACCCCGAAAACATGAACCCCGAACCTATCCCCGACGTCGAAAACGGAACGGTTGACATTCGCTACAACCTCGTTTCAAAAGCCAACGATCAGGTAGAGGTGTCGGCAGGATGGGGACAGACGGGTATCATCGGCAAGATAAGTCTCAAATTTACAAACTTTTCGATGAGCAATCTGATGAAGCTCGGCGGGCAGTACAGAGGCATCCTGCCACAGGGCGAAGGGCAGACCTTCACCATCAGCGGACAGACGAGCGGCAAATATTACCAGTCGTACAGCATCTCGTTCCTCGACCCGTGGTTTGGAGGCAAACGACCTAACACACTGTCAACCAGTCTGTATTACGCCAAAATGACCGGTATCAACAGCAATTTCTACCAGCAACAATACACTTCGTACTATAACGCTATGATGAGCAGTTATTATCTTGGCGGAATGAACAGTATGTATAATGGTTACAGCGGCAGTTCGCTCTACGAAAGCGCCTACGACCCAAGCAAATATATGCAGATGGTCGGCGCGGCGATAGGCTACGGCAAGCGCCTTGACTGGCCTGACGACTATTTTTATCTGATGGGGACGCTCAATTACCAGCTTTACAGTATGAGCAACTGGTACGAATATTTCATTGTCAGCGAAGGCGTCTGCAACAAGTTCAGTCTTGACCTGTCGCTCTCACGCAGCTCGATAGACAACCCGCTCTACACGCGCTCAGGCTCGACATTCACTGCATCGGTATCAGCCACCCCGCCCTACTCGCTGTTCGACGGCAAAGATTACGCCGCAATAACAGATCAGGGCGAAAAGCATAAATGGATAGAATATCACAAATGGAAATTTCAGGGTAAAATCTTCGTTCCGCTGGCTCCGTTGCCCATCAACAACGGTCCGAAACGCACTCCGGTGCTGATGTCGCGCGTCGAATACGGCTTCCTCGGATATTACAACCGCAACAAGATTTCGCCTTTCGAGGCGTTCCAGATGGGTGGCGACGGTATGACGGGCTATTCGAGCTATTACGCCTCCGACCTGATAGGCTTACGCGGATACGAGAACCTGTCTTTAGCTGGCGAAGGCGGTAACAGCTACGTGCCCTACGGCTATGCCTACTCGCGTGTCTCTATGGAATTGCGCTATCCGTTTATTCTTGAGCCGACTTCGACGATCTATGGTCTGGTCTTTGCCGAAGGCGGTAATGCTTGGGGTTCGGTGCGCGATTTCAACCCGTTTGACCTGAAGCGGTCGGCAGGCGTGGGCGTGCGTATCTATCTGCCGATGATCGGTATGATGGGTATCGACTGGGCATACGGCTTCGACAAGCCCTACGGACGTCCCGAAGCTGGAGGCAGCCAGTTCCACTTCGTGCTCGGACAGGAATTTTAAATGTTAATTTAACATAAAAATCACGAGGCTGATGAAACATTTCGACGTTTTTTAAGTCATATAAGTGTAACAATAAAAATTTGATGATTATGATACGTAAAAGTTTTTTGTTAATAGGAATGATGGTGTGCATCTCTGTCGCTACTATGGCGCAGAAATTTGCACTGATTGACATGGAGTATATCCTGAAGAACATCCCGGCATACGAGATGACTAACGAACAGCTATCGCAGCTGTCGAAAAAATGGCAGGGCGAAGTCGAGGCGCTTCAGCAGGAGGCGCAGAACATGTACAAGACCTACCAGAGCGAGCTGGTTTTCCTTTCGGCAGAGATGAAAACGAAACGCGAGGAAGATATCGTCAAAAAGGAACAGGAGGCACAGGAGCTGAAACGCCAGTATTTCGGTCCCGAAGGCGACCTGTACCAGAAACGAACAAGCCTGATGAAGCCCATACAGGACGAGATTTACGAGGCTGTGAAAGAGATTGCCGACGAGAAAGGCTATCAGGTCGTCGTTGACCGCGCCTCGGCTATGAGCGTCATTTTTGCATCGCCGAAAATCGACATCAGCAACGAAGTACTTGCAAAATTGGGTTATTCAAAATAAAATTCGTATCTTTGCACGCTGAAATAATAATTAATTACATAAAACGACAAAAATGAAGAAATTTATTGCTTTGTGCTTGATGATGCTTCCGTTGAGTCTTGTGGCTCAGGAACTTAAGATTGCTATTGTTAATACATCCGAACTTATCAATCTTATGCCGGAGGTGTCGGCAATGGAAAAACAGCTGGCAGACCTGAATGCCCAGTACGAGAAAGAACTGAAAATCATGCAGGACGACTTCAACAAGAAATATTCGGAGTATGTCGCTCAGCAGGATTCGCTGACCGAAAACATCAAGCTGCGCAGGCAACAGGAAATCCAGGATCTCCAAGAGCGTATTCAGAACTATGTACCTGTGGCACAGCAGGAAATGGAAAAGAAGCAGCAGGAACTGTTTGCGCCCATTCAGGAAAAGCTGCAAAAAGCTATCACGGCTGTAGGCGACGAGAAAGGATACACGTTTATCATTAGCCCGCAAGTGCTTCTGTATAAAGGCAATAGCGCCATCGACGCCACCCAGTTCGTCAAGGACAAGCTTGGAATAAAATAATCCTTCAGCCGCAATATGGCATCCCCAGTCGGCATTTTCGATTCCGGTTACGGCGGATTGACGATATTCAGCCGGATAAGGGCGCTACTGCCCGAATACGACTACGTTTATCTGGGGGACAACGCGCGTTCGCCCTACGGTACGCGCTCATTTGCAACTGTTTACAAGTTCACTCGCGAAGCAGTTTTTCATCTGTTCGACTGTGGCTGTCCGCTAATCATTTTAGCGTGTAACACAGCTTCGGCGAAGGCTTTGCGCACCATCCAGCAGCTCGATTTACCGAAAAAATGCCCGTCGAACCGTGTGCTGGGCGTCATCCGTCCTACGGTCGAAGTGATTGATACGATGAGCCTTACCAAACACGTAGGCGTGCTCGGCACTATGGGTACAATAGCCTCGCAATCGTATCCGCTCGAAATCCAAAAACTGTTTCCGCATATAACCGTCAGCAGCGAAGCCTGCCCGATGTGGGTGCCCTTAGTCGAAAATCGGGAATACGACTCTGCCGGAGCGGACTATTTCGTCGAGAAAAACGTCATCCGCCTGCTCGCGAAAGACCCGAAAATCGACACCATAATTTTGGGATGCACACATTATCCGCTGTTAATCAGTAAGATACAAAAATTCCTGCCATCCGGCGTCAAAGTGTTTTCGCAAGGCGAATACGTCGCAGCGAGCCTCAAGGACTACCTGCGTCGCCATCCGGAAATCGACGGACGGCTGTCGAAAAACGGCTCTTGCCGCTTCCTGACAACAGAATCGCCTGCGACATTTTCCGATGCCGCATCCATTTTCCTGAACTGCACAGTCGAGGCTGAACAGGTTGTAATCGACTGAACGTCAGAAATAAATCTCGCCGAAAAATTCCGGACAGTGGTAGTTTGGTCGCGGCAGGTCGATCGGACTCCAAGTAACGTAATGCGGATTGGCGGTCTCGTCGGCGCATTTGTAGAAATTGCCATAAATTTTTGCAGGCAGGTTGGCGCCGTCTAATCCCATAATTTTGAACGGGATAGCGACAGTCAGTTCCCACGAATATATGCCTTTTTTCTCGGCAAAGGCTTCGCGCTGCAAGGACGGATAGCGGCGTATGCTCTTAAATTCCTCTCTTGTAAGCAGTTCGCTCACTTCGCGACTTTCGTGGCGGGCGGCAAGGCAGGTGCCGATGCAGTTGAACTCGAAATTGATGTACTTCATTTCGCCCTGTTTACGCATAAAAAACTCGACGCAGCTGTCGGGATGGACATACTCGCCGTCGTCGTCGGCAACAGCCTTAATTGACAGTCCGTGAACGAAATAATGCAGATACAGCTCGTTAGCGCCACGGGCAATATCAAACACAACGACAGGCTTGTAGGGGTAATCCGTCGCCCAGTTCAGTACGTCGATACTCTCGCGCCGCGCTTTAAGTTCCATAACGGCTGCAACCTCGGACAACTCTATGCTGTCCAGCTCTTTAATCAATGGTACGGTCAGACTTTTCATATCGTGTTTCGATTTTTAAGATTTCTTGCCAAACATAAACTCTTCCGCCTTGTCGAACAGCCACTTAACATTTTGGTTGGCGGCGATATAAAACCATACGAGCGGGACGAACGAGAATAGAAATCGCTTGTAGGAATAGCGCAGCACGTTGTGAATGTCGTCCCAGACATCAATCTCGGCTGTACGGTCGCGCGAGCCATCGTTCACGACGATGATTTCTTTCTGCATACCGCCAATAAGTGATACATCCACAACCTTTTGCAGCAATACGGCTATGGTTTTCTCCTCATTGTACGCCGGAACGATTATTGATAAAATCTTACTCACCCAAACTCCTAATTTTTAATTTTCAACCATGCAATCCGCAGCAACGCGGCTTCAACTGCTTAAAGAAGTCGTTACCCTTGTTATCGACGAGGATGAAAGCGGGGAAATCGGTTACTTCTATCTTCCATATTGCTTCCATGCCAAGTTCGGGATATTCGAGGCACTCCACTTTCTTGATGCTTTCGAGGGCGAGGATGGCTGCCGGACCGCCTATGCTGCCGAGATAGAAGCCGCCGTATTTCTTGCAGGCGTCGGTAACTTGCTGACTGCGATTGCCTTTGGCTATCATCAACAGGCTGCCGCCTTGCGACTGAAACTGTTCTACGTAGGAATCCATCCTTCCGGCGGTGGTTGGTCCGAAAGAGCCGGACGCCATGCCTGCGGGGGTCTTGGCGGGACCGGCATAGTATATCGGATGCTTTTTGATGTACTCCGGCAGTCCCTGACCGCTGTCTAAACGCTCTTTCAGTTTGGCGTGAGCGATGTCGCGCCCTACTATGATAGTGCCGTTGAGCGAGAGGCGCGTCGCTACCGGATATTTGTCCAACTCTTTCAGTATCTCAGCCATCGGGCGGTTGAGTTCAATTTTCACCGCGTCGCCCTCGCCTGCCTTGCGCAGCGCTTCGGGGATGAAACGTCCGGGGTTTTCTTCGAGTTTCTCTATCCATATACCGTCGCGGTTGATTTTTGCCTTGATATTGCGGTCTGCCGAGCATGAGACGCCCATGCCGACGGGGCAGGAAGCGCCGTGTCGCGGCAGGCGGACGATGCGTATGTCGTGCGCGAAGTATTTGCCGCCGAACTGTGCGCCCAGACCGATGTTGAACGCCTCCTGCAAGACCTGCTTTTCGAGTTCTACGTCGCGGAACGCCTGTCCGCCCTCGTTGCCGACGGTCGGCAAGTGGTCGTAGTAGTGCGCCGAAGCGAGTTTGACGGTCTTGAGATTAGTCTCCGCCGACGTGCCGCCTATCACGAAAGCGATATGGTAAGGCGGGCAGGCTGCCGTGCCGAGCGTCTTCATCTTCTCTACCAAGAAAGGCACTAATGTTGAGGGGTTTAGCAGCGCCTTGGTCTCCTGAAAGAGATATGTCTTGTTAGCCGAGCCGCCGCCCTTGGCGATACAAAGAAACTTATATTCAGCGCCTTGCGTGGC
>JAISTS010000096.1 GCA_031272455.1 Tannerella sp.
GACAGGCTTATTCGACAGATTTATTCAGCAGTTTAACGTCGCTTTTTAAAATTTTTTATGCCATAGAGTTTGTTTTTTTATGCGATTGGCATTACCTTTGCAACTGCGAAAAACAGAAAACAGAAAGTTTGTAAATGACAGATAACCACTGGAAAGAATATATCAAGTTTTGCGTAAAGCTGATGGGCTACTGTGTCTATCAGGTTTCGAGGTTATTGCCACGCAGCAGGTCGAAATGGTGCTTCGACAGTTTGCAGGATTTCGGCAACACGTGGTTTCTGTTTATCGATATCGTTGAAAATCATAAAGATATCAGAGCGATAAGCATTACGCAGGATAAGTCGTACCGCGATCTGCGCAGGAAAGGTTTCGAGGCATATCACTGGTTGAGCCTGAAGGGCATTTACCACTGTATGACTGCCGGTGCATATATCGTTACCATCAATACGCGCCAAATCAACCCTTACCTGTCGGGTGGAGCGCTCTACGTCAACCTGTGGCACGGTAACGGGCTGAAAGCCTGCGTTTGGAACAGCGACAAGAGCGCCATCACGATGTTCGGTAAAAATCTTGAGCAGATAGCGTCTTCGCGCTATTGCCGTATCTCGCTGTTTTACACCTACTTTCGCAAGCCTGACCTGGCGCTTTCGACTTCGCCTTTCCTAACTGCCAAGCTTTTTGCGCCGCAGTACAGGATAGCGTGCGACCGATTTATTGAGACCAATTTTCCGCGCAACGCTGTGTTCTCGTGGACAAAAGAGCGGATTTTCGATTTTATCAGCCGCTATGAGTCGCCGCAGACTCTGGAGTTAGTTCGCGACATCATCCCGCGCTACAGCAAGACTTATATCTATATGCCGACATGGCGCGACTCGGGCAGCGACATCTTTAGCCGCTCAGGAATGGATTTTGAGCGGCTTAACGAGCTGCTGAAGAGGAATAACGAGCTGTTTCTGCTAAAACTCCATCCGCTGATGAAGTTAGACCACGATGATATGTCGCGCTACGAAAACATCAGCGTGATCGAGCAGTACAGCGACGCCTATACCGTTCTGCCGTTTACCGATATGCTGATAACAGATTATTCGTCAGTATATTACGATTATCTTCAGCTGAATCGGGAAATGATTGTTTTCTGCTTCGACCTCGATGAATATCTTTCCGAAAATCGCGAACTGATGTTTGATTATGAGGAATTTATGCCGGGGCGGCGAGCGGAGAGTTTCGATGAGTTGCTTACTCTTTTGGCTGATCATACCGACTGTCATGTGCCTGAACGCGAACGAATTATGCATCTATTCTGGGAAAGCTATGATAACGGAATGGATATTGCAGAAGAAATAAAAACCAGATTATCACGAAATTATGTTAAATAAATACTTTATTACAGGAATAATAATATTTAGCGCGATGGCGTGTTCACGCTCCGGCGACCCGACCGAGGACTTGGCTGAAGAGCATGTGCCCGCTCAGTTGAGAATATTTTCGCCAACAGTAACGAAAATTATCGCTCATCGCGGCTACTGGAACAAGAACAAAGCGGCTGAAAATTCGCTTGCCGCGCTTGACAACGCCATAGAAGCGGGTCTGTACGGCTCTGAATTTGACGTCAGGATGACGAGCGACGGCGTAATTGTCATCAATCACGACTCTGAAATCAGCGGAATGACTATTGAGCGGACGCCATACGCAAGGCTTCAGAACGTGAAGTTGCTCAACGGCGAGAAGCTGCCGACTTTGCGCGACTATTTAAGCTATGCTAAAGGTAAGAATATCAAGATGATATGCGAACTCAAAGCACACGAAATGCCCTCTAACAATATCAGGCTTACCGATTCGGTAGTGGCTATTGTAAACGAGCTTGAGGTGCAGGAACAGATAGAATACATCTCGTTCGTTACACAGATATGTCAGCGTATCAAGGAGTTATCTCCCGACGCACATATTCTGCTCCTTAGCACGGCAAAATTCGAGCCTGCGATCTTACAAAAAATGGGCTTATCGGGCGTCAGTTATTATTTTGAAGAGATGAAAAACCATTCTGCATGGATAACCGAAGCGCACGACAGTACCCTGCAAATCGGCGTTTGGGTAGTCAATAATCTCCAGTGGATGCACACCTTTGTCAATCAAGACGTAGATTATATCACCACCGACAAGCCGGGTACGCTTAAAGAAATGCTTGGAATACAGTAAACAACGCCTTAGCTCATATCGCTTGGCAGCAGTGTCGGAGTTTCGTTGAATAGTTTATACTTGACAACTCCGCCAACACGTAGTGCCAGCATCAAAAATTCGGTAACGATCACTAATGTTGCTACGCTGAAAATCGTCAGGTTGCCGGTGAAATAAAACAGCGTCAGACCTGCTACGTGGAAAAACGCAACGCCTACCTGCGTCCAGTTGGTATATCGAGCATGCCCCATTGCCGCCAGAAACGGATAGCCCATCAAAATCGAGGGAATAGTTAATACGCAGGCACACATCAGCAACCTGAACACGTTGAGCGTATCCGTATGCACCGGCGAGCCGTAAACGATGGAGACGATCCACCAAGAGCACAGCAATATAGCGGCAATCAATACTAAATTGGTCGGGACGATAAACTTAAGTATTCGCCTGAACAAGGGCACGTTATGTGTTTTGGCAATATGCGGAAACAGCACTCCGGTAAGAGGAAACAGCAGGTTGTTGTATGCCTGATAGAGTTTTTCGGCAGCCGAATAATAGCCCACAGCCGTATTGCCACACACCATACCGATGACAAACGTATTGATATACGTGTACATAGAAAACGAAACGCGCGAGAGGAAATAGGTGAAACTGTCTTTGAACGCAAACGCGATTTCGGCAAGCGAAGGCAAAAACCATTTCTGTTTTTCTCTAAAATAAATGATATACACACTGATAAGACCGGCAAAAATAAATCCCGAACTATAGAGATACGGTACCAAAACGTAATCTTCGGGCTTGCGTATAAAGATAAAAAACGGGATATAACTCGCCAGCTTGGCAACAAGATTGAATATCGTGATGTATTTCATCTTTTCCATCCCCTGAAAGTACCACATCGGAAACATAAAATTGCCCACTACGATACCGAAATAGCACAGGAAAAATGAGGCGTCGTTTTTGAACTTGCTTACTGTCGAAACCAGCACGAACAGGAGCGCAAGACAGAGCAGCATCAGCACAAAACGGCATACGTAAACGCTGTTCAGATAACGGTTTACAGCTTTCAGGTCGCTTTTATGGATGGAAATATGTTTGGTGGCGGAGAGGTTGAAGCCGAAATCGGTCAGCATCACAAAATACTGCATCGTAGTATAGCCAAACGCTACTAATCCCCATCGTTCAACGCCCAAAACCTGAAACAGGAACGGAAATGTTACTAACGGAAGCAGATAATTGGTTCCCTGCAACAAAACCAGCGCAACGAAGTTTTGCGTCAACGGTTTCCTGAACCAACCCGAAATGCGTTCCTGCAAAGTCATATTTCTTTATTCCGACCGTTTATATTCAGCGATAACACCTTTCACAACGTCTTTGGCAAACAGGTAGCCGACAGGAATCAGAAGCGTCAGCAGGATCATTCCGATACCGGCGAACAACATTCGCGGTCCTACGGGCTTTTTCAGAGTGAAAGCCGGGTCGATTACGCGGGCGTGGTCTTTCATATCGCCCAGCGTAATTATCACTTCCTCCTGTTTTTGAAGCAGAACGAGATAGATGCCCTGCAGTATCTCCTGCTGACGTTTGTAGTCCATATATTCGCGTTCCTGAGCCGGTACGCTCTTCATTTTGCCAAGCAGCAGCTGTTCTTTCGATTTCAGGTCTTCGAGCGTCTCGTTACAGGCGTTTTCGGCATTTTCTATCATTGTATATACGCCGTCGCGCAGCTTGTCAACCTGTGCGTTCATACTTTTGAAGGCGGGATTGTTCTCATTAGAATTTTGCAGCAGGCGGTCGCGCTCAAGTATTGCTTCGTTATAAAGCGTTATTGCGCTTCCTTCGCCTTCGGCAGCCTGCAGCAGAGGCGGAATGACATTGTATTTGTTCGCCGGATCTTTCACGTACGAGTCCATCATGTGTATCAGTCGCGCCTGCGTTTCTGTGGTTATGATGGTCAGTTGCAGCTCTTTCATCTGTTCGGTGTAAAACGTTACGTCGGCTTCGAGCAGCGTCATCTGATTTTTGGTCTTATACTGTTCGATCTCCGCTTCGACGCGCTGAAGGTCTTCGATGATGCCTTTCATACGGTTGTCAACAAAAGCCAGCGTCTGACGATTGATAATATGTTTGAACGCATTTGCATCGTCGTTGTACTTCTGTATCAAGACGTTGAGCATTTCTTTACCGCGTTCGCGCACATGGTCGGTACAGCTGAGTTCTATTACGTTTGATGATTTCGACAGCTCTTCAATCAAGAAATTACTCTCGACTTTTTCAGCTTTCCACGATGCCGGCATACACGCAATATTCAGTTTTATAGGCGTTTCCGGCGAGCCGTTATTGTCGAAATCGAGCGTAAATTCATTTCCGGCGAACCGGATTTGCGCCGGCAGCGAGTCGAACGTAAACTTAGCTTTTTTCTTTCCAAGGCGGCTTCTGGCTTTTACGTTGATTTTGCGGTTCTTAACCGATACTTTGAACGTATATTCATCGTCGAGACTCAGCATTGTAGCCGAGTCAACTGTCAGTTTCAGAGGCGCTTCGTTGTACATTCTGTACAGCGACCACGGTTTTGAATATTCGGTATTGAGACCAAGCTCAAGTATCATCTGGCTCAATAGTTTGGTTGATGTCAGGATAGATATTTCGTCTTCGATATTGACTGTCCCGATGTTGCCGCCGCCTATGCCGAACGATTTCATTATTCCGGCTGCTTCGCCCAGACCGAATCCTGCCGACGAGATACCCGTATCTTCCTGCACCTGCACCCGCGCCATAAACCCGAATGTGCGAGGATAGAAATTCAAATACAGGACTGCCGGGATAATCGAAAAAACGAAAACGCCCAGAAACAGCTTCCAGTGATGCAGGTAATGCGCGATGATGCCTTTTAAGCCAATAGTCTCATTATCTTTATTTTCCATATCGTTTTATCTTTTTGAAACGGCGAGTATTATCGTTGAAACAACAGATACGCCAGTCATAATAGTTGAAATTATCGTAAGTGTATATTGCTGGGCTGAACTGTAATTTGCGTTTCGTTTCTTGGCGTCGTTAGGTTCGACATAGATGATATCGTTCTGTTTTAGATAGAAATAGGGCGAGGCAAAGATGTTCGGGTCGGTCATATTGAGCCGCGCATAAACCTTTTCGCCGTTATTGTCGCGAATAAGCAGCAAATTTTTGCGATTAGCGTTGATAGTCAGGTCTCCGGCTAAAACAATCAGGTCGAGCACCGAGATGCGATTGTTGCGAATGGTATAAATATTGGAACGCGCCACTTCGCCGTAGATACCGACTTTGAAGTTGACAATCTGCACATTGACAAGCACATCGGGAACGGCAGGCTTAATCAGTTCCTGCAACTTGCTGTTTGCCTCGTGTATGGACAAACCCTCCAGATGAACGCGCCCAATGACCGGAAAATCAATGTAGCCTTCCTTGTCAACGAGGTAAGTGAACAGATTTTGCACCGTATTGGTATTGACCTGCTGCTGATTTGGCTCATAATAACTGTAAGCAGGAGGATTGTAGGGGATCGTCAATGTCGGGTCCCACGACGAGACGTTGATGGTCAGCAGGTCGTCTTCGCAAATATTCGCGTTGTACGACTGATTCATCATCTCACGCTGCTTGTCCGTAATGTCGTCTATTCCTTGGAAATACGTGATATCTTTTGGCACGGAACAGGCGCCCGACATCAAAATCAACCCTATACTCCATAAAAAAATATGTCTCATCCTATTAGTGTGTTAAAAATTAAAATATTTCGGGACATAGCCCTGCAAAAAACTATATTTATAACGCTGATAATTAATATATATTGCAGTTTTAGATTTATTTTTATAACTCTCTCATTTTTCAATTCTTATCCTTGCGTCAACGGCTATTATGCCTTTGTCGGTAGCCAGCAGAGGGTTGATGTCCAGTTCTTTGATTTCGACAGCAAAACGCAGCAACGCTGACAGCCGGACGATGATTTTCGCAAATTCCGACTCGTCGATGCTCTTCTGACCGCGTGCGCCCTCGAACACTTTGTGTCCCCTGAGCGAGCGTACCATCGACAGCGCCTCTTCGGTTGACAGCGGCGCCAATCCCGATGCCACATCCTTGAAAATCTCGACAAAAATGCCTCCCAGCCCGCACAGCACAATATGTCCGAACCGCTCTTCGTACTTCGCGCCGGCAAACAGCTCCATCCCGCTCAACATCGGTTGCAGCATCACGGCTTTGGCGCCCGGAATGTTTATCAGGCGGCGAAACTCGATTTCGAGATGCTCTTCGGAACGAATGTTCAGCACTACGCCGCCAACATCGGATTTATGCACAGGTCCGACAATTTTCGCGACGACAGGATAGCCGATTTTTGCCGCAAAGTCGCGGATAACATCCCAGTTGTCCGACACCATCTCGTCAACCATCGGTATTCGGGCTGCACGAAACAGGTCTTGCACCGAGCGTGAAGATATATAGCCTGAGTCGGGAATATTGTCAATGATGCGGCGTATGAGCGGGATATCTACATCTTTGAGTTCGAGACTGTTAGCGGGCGGAGCAGGCGTTTTAAGTATTTTCGTCAGCATATTAGCCAGCCCCACTTCGTCGCTGAAATTGACATGTCCTTTTTTGACGAACACATCTGTTTCTTCGCAGGCTGTTGAGATGGACGGCAGGACGGGAAAAATCGGTTTGGTGCAAGTACGCATCTTTTCGTCGAGCACATCGTAAGCCTCATACACGCGCGTCAGACCGGGGCTGCCGAATATGACAGCTATACCGTCGATATTTTCAAATCGCTTTTCGCAATAATCGATAGCCAGAGCAAGATGTTCAGGTCCGCCGGTGCCGAGTATGTCAATCGGGTTGCTGACCGACGAGCCGGGTAAGAGCTTGTTTTTCAGCTCATCGGCAACGGGCGTATCCGACAGTTTGGGAATTTCAAGTCCACCTTTGGCAAGGGCGTCGGTAAGGATTACGGCAGGTCCTCCGGCATGGGTAACAATAGCCATATTCTTGCCTTTCAGCTCTTTAAGCGTAAAGACGGCGCCTGCATCTGCCAGTTCTTCGCGACTGAAACAGCGCACTACGCCAGCCTTGCGAAGCAGAGCCTCAACAGCGAGGTCGGGATTTGTCATAGCGCCCGTGTGCGACGAGGCAGCGCGGCTGCCCGACTCCGACGTACCGGATTTGATAGCGGCTATTCGACATCCTTTGCGGATAAGCGACGCCGTGTGTTCGAGCAGTTTGTCAGGATCCTGAATCGACTCTATATACAGCAACTTAATGCGTGAATCTGTTTCGGGATTGAAGTTAACATCCATATATTCAAGTACATCCTCAACGGAAATCTGGCTCGCATTGCCAACAGACCAGACGGAATTGAAACGCAGTCCGCGCCGTATCGACGACTCCATAATGAAGATTGCCGTACCGCCCGAACTCGAAATCATATCCACGCCAAACGGGTCCATTTCAGGAATGGGGAGTGTGAACAGGCTGTGATGATAACGGTTGAGCAGCCCGATGCAGTTAGGTCCGATTAGCGAGGCGCCCGCGTCATCAATCACCTTAACAATCCGGTGTTCAAGTTCTTTGCCATCTTCAGACGTTTCACCGAAACCGGCTGTGAACATAATAAACGCTTTGACCTGCTTCTCGTTAGCGAGGATTGTTACCGTTTCGAGACAGGATGCTGCGGGTACGGAAATGATGGCGAGGTCGGTCGGCGGAATGTCGCGCACATCCCTGTAACACTTCAGTCCCTGCACCGTTTCTTCTTTGGCATTGACGACGTACAGTTCGCCTGCATAATTGCCATTCAGCAAGTTACGTATGCAGTTGCCGCCCGGCTTCGAGGTCTTGTTCGACCCGCCGACGACGACAATACTTTTCGGGTTTATAAGTTGCTCGTTTATCATTGTCTAATGTTTGCGGGCAAAGATAGCGTTTTTTTATAAAAAAAGACCGCCTTCTCGAAAAAAAGACGGTCTTTAACACTATCATTATGAAGCAACTGTTATCCGTTAACTTTCTTCATGTGTGCGATGAGGTCTAATACCTTGTTTGAATAGCCCCATTCGTTGTCGTACCACGATACAACCTTTACGAACGTGTCAGTCAGTGCGATACCTGCTTTCTTGTCGAATATTGATGTGCGGGCGTCGCCGATGAAATCCGACGAAACGACGTCTTCTTCGGTGTATCCGAGGATACCTTTGAGTTCGCCTTCCGAAGCCGCTTTCATTGCTGCGCAGATTTCCTCGTATTTGGCGGGTTTAGCCAGATTGACGGTCAAGTCAACAACCGATACGTCGAGGGTCGGAACACGCATCGACATACCTGTCAGTTTGCCGTTAAGAGCAGGGATAACCTTGCCTACTGCTTTTGCTGCGCCGGTTGACGACGGGATGATGTTGCCCGAAGCCGCACGACCGCCGCGCCAGTCTTTCGCCGAAGGACCGTCAACAGTCTTCTGGGTAGCTGTGGTCGAGTGTACCGTAGTCATCAGACCGTCGGTGATGCCGAACTTGTCGTGCAGCACTTTTGCTATCGGGGCGAGACAGTTGGTCGTACACGATGCGTTTGAAACGAACTGTGTGCCTTTAACATAAGCGTCCAAGTTGACGCCGCAGACGAACATCGGAGTGTCGTCTTTCGAGGGAGCCGACATAACGACATACTTGCCGCCTGCGTCGATATGTCCCTGAGCCTTGTCTTTCGAGAGGAACAGACCGGTCGATTCAACAATATACTCGGCGCCGATTTCGCCCCACTTGAGGTCGGCGGGGTTCTTCTCCGCTGTGATACGGATGG
This sequence comes from Tannerella sp., assembly GCA_031272455.1. Classification (GTDB taxonomy): domain Bacteria; phylum Bacteroidota; class Bacteroidia; order Bacteroidales; family Tannerellaceae; genus Tannerella. The sequence goes on from JAISTS010000096.1 coordinate 8,986, forward strand.
ATTTGCCGTTTACCACGAGGTTGCCGTCTTTGATGCCGATAGTTCCGTCGAACTGACCGTGAATCGTGTCATACTTAAGCATGTACGCGATGTAATCTACCTCAATCAGGTCGTTGATACCTACTACCTGAATGTCATTTCTCGTTTGCGCCGCACGGAATACTAAGCGTCCGATGCGACCAAAACCGTTAATACCTACTTTAATCATTTTGTTTGTCTTAAAAGTTTATAATTTGGTTAAAAATATAATTCAAATCGTCTGCAAAAATAGCATTTTTTTTTTAAATAATGCCTGTTTCGGCAGCAAAAAAAATTCTTTTGTCATTATTTATATATGTACGCGCGATAGCACTATCTTTAATCTGTCTGATAACCAAAGGCTTTCAGCATATTATCTCGATTGCGCCAGTCTTTTTCTACTTTGACGAACATCTCAAGGAATATTTTCTTGTCGAAAAATTTCTCAAGGTCT
>JAISTS010000112.1 GCA_031272455.1 Tannerella sp.
GGCAGTTCGTTGAAGTCGCGGATATTGTCGCCTTCGAATGTCAGGTCTGCTTTTGGGTCTGCCTGCGAATAGAAGTAGTCGGAGAGCAGTTTGTGGTGATGCAGAGCGGTGTCTTTGTATCTGTCTTGCGCGGCGAGTTTGAAACTGTCGTAGAAGTAGTCTGTACGACCTTCGCGGCGAGCCATAAAGGGGCGGACTTGGCGAACGAAGAGGCGGATTGCCTGAATGAGGGCGTCGTCGGGCGCTTCGGGCATTTCGGCTTTAAGGCAGGGCGTTAATTCTTTCTCCGACAGACCTGTGCGGGCTTGGGCGAGCAGTCCGAACAGCGCGGCGGCGAAGCGGCGGGAGTCGATGCCCAAAGAATTGACGTCGCTTTCGAGCCTTGAAAGCACGGCGTCGAAAGCCGTTTTCGGGGTGTCGCCGAATTTGCGTATCATATCGCCAAGTTGTTCAAACGAGCCAAAGACGCGGAGTTCCGAAAGCAGGACTTTGAGATAGAGCGGATTTTTTGAGCCTTCAAAGCGGCAGATTTCCTGTATCTGTTTGTCGTCAAGGGCTTTGAGGTATTTTTGCAGATAGGCTTGGATGATTTTGCGCTTCTCTTCGTCGTTTGCGAGCGGTTTAACCTGCGAGAGGCTAATATGTCCGTTTCGCTCTTTTTCTTTCAGGCGGTCTATCAGGGCTGTGATTGCTTCATCGGCAGCGTCTTCCTTCATACTGAGTATGATTTTCAGGTTGTCGGGCAGTTTTTCGGGCAGCCATTGCAGCATATCAAGACCGTCGGGCAACTGGTTTACGGCATCGATGATAATCACCGTCGGCTGTGTCGCCAATTTATTAAGTTCTTCATCTATGTTGTCCTGCAAGTCTTTGAGTGTGGGCTTACAGTCAACGCCCGCTTCGTCAAAGATGCTTTTCCACAGCGAATAGGTCTGCGAACTCATATCGGAGGCGCCGCAGAAACGGTTGAAAAAGCGCAGGTTATAGTTTGAACTTTGCCGTGTGATAAAATTGGCGAGCAGCATACTTTTGCCATAGCCCGCAGGGGCGGTCAGGACAAAAAGCCTGTTGTCGTCTCTTTTCAGGTATTTGTCTATAGCATCGAAATCGCCCGTGCGGGGGATAAAGCCTTCGCTGTTAAGGTCGATAAAGAGTTGTTGCTGGTCGAGGTCGCGTTCAAGCGGGGTGGAGGCTTTGACGGTCTCGCGGTCGGGATATTCCGACAGGATTTCTTTCTTCAAAAGGGCTACAATGCGGTCTTTGAGCGGTTTATTGTCGTGTTCAAAGCCTGTCAGCCGTCCCTGCCATTCGCTGTCTTTGAATTTCGTGCTCATCAATTCGGGAGATGTCAGCCGTTTGTCCCAAGTGCAGTCGTAATAGTCTGTTGCATAGTTGCTTTTTATGTCATTTATGCACTTTTTCAGTTCGGCGTCGGCAGTTGCGAGGTCTTGTTCACCGCAGTTAGTAAAGATTTTGCGCTGTGACGGGGTAAGGTCTTTCAGGTAATCGCTGTTGCGGAAGAAGAAAAGCGCGTGTTTGACAGGCTGTTCCTGTCGTTCCACATCTTCGACTATATGGCGCAAAGGGGCTATCAGGGCATGCCTGATTTCCATTTCGGTAACGGAATGTGTGCCCGCATAAGTTTTGGCGTCGGGATAGTGCCTGTCCGTTTCGGTGGAAATGTCTTTTTCTGTCGGCACCCAGCCCCGCCTCTGTCCAAGAAAGCAAAGGAAGAAGGGGCGGCTCTCGTCGATGTTTTTCAGGCACGCCAGCACGGTATTGTTAGCCGTCGAGTCGTCTTCGGTTACGCCCCAGCGCAGGTCGATGTCCACGAGATTGATTTTGCGCTCTTCGCACCATTCGCGCAGTTCGGGGAACACGTCTTTGACGAGGTAGTCGCGTTCAGCATGCATGTCGTTGAAGGTGCTGCTGATGAATATGTAAACATTTTCCCATTTCATTTCGATTTCAATTTCAATTAAAAATTAAAAATTAAGAATTAAAAGCACAGCAAAGATACGGTAGCGTTTTTATGGTTGATTTACCAGAAAAGTACTACGTGTTTATCCTTTTAGATTGCATTTTGTTTCTGTGGCAAATATAAGCGAATGATTTTTTATCCGCAACATTTTTTAAGAAAAATTTCTAAAAATATTTATCAACAGCCATTATTACTGCCTCACGACAACCGCAATCGACAGCGACGCGCCTTCGCCGTCAACCACTGTCAGGCTATGGCGACCGGCGGCAGGCGAGATTGTTATCTTGTGGAAATCGCGTGTGGCGGTGATATATTCGTCGTCGAGATGCCAAAAGACCGTCGCGTCGGGGTTGGTATGCGCCAGCTCGAAAGTGATGCTTCCCGACGAGCCGTCAAGTTGACGTGGCAGGCTGACGGTTGCATTGTCGCCTTGCGGATAGATAAACTGCATCGTCGCCTGCACATCGCTGCCGCAGCCCGGTTTGAGTGGCGGGACAGGTTGATATTCGGGATGATGATTCCGGTAGTACCAAGCCCAGGCTGGCGGCAGGACAAAGCGGTTTTGATGCACAACAGCTTCTGACGCGGCACAGTGTTCAAAGACGCGATAACGCTCGTCGGCGCTGAGCGTAACGTGGATGTGATAGGGGCAGGCGTCGGTTTTCAGTCCGGCAGGTAGGATCAGCACAGTATCCACATCGTCGCAAAACCGCCCTTTCAGATGTCCCGACTGGTGGCATATCTCCGCTTCGACAAACACGCCGTCGGGTCGCTCGAACCATTCCGAACGCGGCAGTAGATTGAAGATATCGAACATAACGGGTCCTGCCGTACGTGCGCCTATCAGTTCGGGCTTGCCTTCGCCCGAAGCGTTGCCGACCCAGACGCCAACGACATAGCGCGGCGTCGCCCCGACAGCCCAAGCATCGCGAAAGCCGAAGCTCGTGCCCGTTTTCCAAGCAACGGTCTGTATCGAAGTGATGATGCGGCGGTCGATTTCTTCGGGGCGGTTGACTTCCTTGATAGCGTCGAAGGTCTGCCAGACGGCGCCCGCGCTGAACACCTGCGGCAGCTGCCTGTTACCGTCAACGCCGGAGATAAGCGTGCAGGGCTTGCGTGGCAGTCCCGCCAGCGTCCGCGCCATATCGGAATAGACGGATGTGATGTCCCAGAGCGTAGCTTCGGCACCGCCGAGGATAAGCGACAGCCCGTAGTGCGACGAAGGTTTGGTCAGCGTCGAGATGCCCGCGCGGCGCAGCAAATCGTGAAACTTGGGCACACCATAGCGCCTGAGCAGGACTACCGAGGGCACGTTGAGCGAGCGGGCTATCGCGCCGGATGCAGGCACTGCGCCATCGTATCGCATACTGAAATTCTGCGGAGCGAAACCGTTGATATTTATCGGGATATCGGGCAGGATGGTGTTCGGCAGAATCAGCCCTTCGTCCAATGCGGCATAATAGAGCAGGGGTTTGAGGATGCTGCCCGTGCTGCGTGGCGAGCGGACGACGTCAACCTGATTGCCTTCTTTATCTTCGGCGAAATTGACATTGCCGCAGTATGCCAGCGTTTCGTTAGTGCGCACATCGATCACGATGGCGGCGGCGTTGCGGATACCGGCGGCGGAAAACTGTATGTTCCAGCGTTCGAGCAGGCTCTCGACACGGTTTTGGAGGCTGTTGTCGATTGTCGAAACCGTCTGTTGTCCCGCGCGGGTTTGATGGAAATAGCTGACAAGATGCGGCGCGGTTTGCGGCAGCGGCAGGGGTTCGGAAGGCAGCGGCTCGCTCAGCGCCAGGTCGTAATCCGTCGCGTCGATGATTTTTCGCCTGTATAGCGTTTCTATAAGTCGGTTGCGTTTTTGCAGCAGAGCATCCCTGTTTTTCGAAAAATGGATCATCGACGGCGCGTTGGGCAGGACGGCAAGAGTGGCAGCTTCCGCCCACGACAAATCGTCAGCCGAATGACCGAAATAGCGCCACGCAGCGGCATCAATGCCCACCACATTGCCTCCAAACGGGGCGTGCGAAGCATAAAGAGCCAGAATACGGTCTTTGGAATAACGCCATTCGAGGCGTGTGGCGAGCAGGCTTTCGGATATTTTTTCGCCGACAGTGCGTTTTTTGCCTCTCGACAGGCGGATGGTCTGCATCGTTATCGTGCTGCCGCCGCTGACAATACGTCGCTGACTGACATTCTGCCACAGCGCCCTCGCCATAGCGACAAGATTGACGCCCGGATGATAGCGGAAATAGCGGTCTTCAAACTCGATCAGGCAGGCGGCAAACTTGGGCGGGACGGTGTCGCGGGGCGGAAAACGCCATTGCCCGTCGTCGGCAATACGCGCACCGAGCAGCACCCCGTCGCGATCGGTAACAGCCGTCGCGTAAGGCACATCAAACAGTCGCCGCGGCAGGCAGAAAACATACCACACGAGCACGAGAGCCGCCACTGCGATGACGACTCTCCGGCGGGTTGATATGGTTTTCAGGTACTTACGCATAATGCGTCTAAACGGCAAAATATTACCCAAACACATTCACTTCTCCACCACAGTACGTCCTGCTTGTGAGCGGGCGAAGGTCGATGGCGAATACATCGCTTCGCACTGCACGGCGGGCAGGGTGAAAACGCCTGTATATGACGCCATAAGCCTTATACGGAACTCTTTGGTCTGTCCCTGATACAGATCAAAATATGTCATCACGCGGTCGTCGCGGATATCGCGGTAAATGAACGCATCGGTTTGGGCGTCGGCATCGTCGGGATTGACCATCCTTTCGTTGAATATTTCCCATCCTGAGGGTATTATATGCGTGAGCGCCAGATTGGTAAACGATTCGTAATACATATTCGTTACCCTGACGACGGCGACGAAATCAGCGCCCTGTTTTAGTCGCGACACATCGACGGGCGCCCCGTTGATGCCGACATACGAGATGTCCATACGGATATTGTTCGAGCGCGGCGGCAGGCTGTCGGTCAGAGGTCGAGTTCGCGCAATCACACTTGCATAGACGGCGCCCGAGCCTGTGTTTTCGATCCTCACCTTGCCCGACGAAGGTTTGAGCGGCAGTTCGCTGCGGAAGACTGCTTTTGCCGATTTCACTTCGTTGCGTTTATCGCCGAGCGACCAGTTGAAGCTGAGAGCGCCCGAAGTTTTTTGCGCCATACGACCTATCGCCAGCAGGGAGTAGCCGACCGACTGCGTGTTGTAATAATCTGTATGCGAGAGCGAATAAGCCACCCGTTGCGCCAGCTCGAAGGCTTCCTTATCGCGCCCCATCAGGACGAGCGTTTCGAGGATCATCGCCTCGTCGCGCAGGGATGAGCCGTACGACGAATTGTTTGCCGTATAATTGTCAACACGGTCTGCCAGACCAAAAATCAGCTCTTCGGCGGCATCTTTCTTTCCGGCAAGGGCGTAGGCAGCCGCCAGCCGCCAGCGAGCTTGCAGCGAGAGCGTTTTCAGCTCTTTCATACGGTTCATCGCGCCCAGTTCGGGCGAGCCTGCAAGTGCAAGAGTATAAAGCCTGTACGCCTGTTCGAGGTCGTGCTGGTAATAACTGAAACGGGTATTTTGGGCGTCATTGAGCCGGAAGTTCTGCGCCTGCCTGCGCTGATAGCTTTTCCAGTTGTTGAGCACACCCTGATTGACTTCATAGCCACGTTCTTTCGCCACGACGAGGAAATTTCCGGCGTAAGATGTTATCCAAATATCTTCCTGTCCGGCGCCCGACCAGTAGGCAAAACCTCCGTTCGACAGCTGCCTGCCGTATAACTCCTTGATAGCGTTGCGGATATTGATTTTAACTGTTGCCGTTTCCTTTTCGTCCATATCTTTCAGGTCTTCGAGGAAGAGCAGTGGGAAAGCGGCAGATGTCAGCTGCTCGGAGCAATAATGCGGATAATCAGCCAGATAATCGAAGCGCTGACTGATTTTCAAGTCGGGAATACGCGACACTTCCATACGCAGCTGATTGTTTTGTTCGTCGCCGTTCAGGTTGTATGCCAACTCGACCGACTGTCCGACTTCGATCAGGCGATCGTCGGAAACGATAACAGCCGGATTGGGATTGCGCACGTCGATTTCGACAGTCTCTTTCGAGGTATGCCCGTTGCCCGTCGCCGTTACTGTTACTTTTTCGACGCCTGTTTCTGCGCCTGTCCTGAGTTTGAAATACACCATCTTGTCTCCTGTTTCGCTGAAACTCACCGACTTGCTTACGGCGTCGGCAGTCTTCAACAATCCCGTCGTCTCAACTTTGACAGCGACGTCTTTGACCGTATTTTCCATCACAAAGACGTTGACGGGCAGGTCTATCTCCTCGTTGACACTCACGACACGCGGCAGCGAGGGCAAAATCATCAGCGGGGCACGCACGGGAACTGTCTTTTCGGCATTGCCGTAAGCCCCGTCCTGACCGGCTATCAGCATCACGCGCACCGAGCCAACGTACGAGGGAAGTTGCAATTTATGCGTATTTGTGCCGCCTTTTTTCAGCGCAAACGGTCCGATGAACTTCACCACCGGACTGAAACGGTTGGCTTTGGCATTGGGCGTAACCCCTTGGTCGTCGCCTCCGATACTGAACAGCGAGCCGTATTTACCTGCAAACGAACCCATTACAAGGTCGTACATATCCCAAGTGCGTATTCCGAGGGCTTCGCGGGCATAAAATTCGTTCCACGGGTCGGGGGTCTTGAAATTGGTCAGGTCGAGCAAGCCGTCGTCAACAACAGCTAAGGTATAAGTCATTGGTTTGCCGCTCGTTTCCTTTACGTTGACGGAAAATTCGGCTTCGGGACGCAGCACATCGTCCATTACAATTTGCGGGCGCAGGATGGAATTTTGATTTTTCACAAACACCGGCATCACGCCGTACATCCTGACGGGCAGGTCGTTAGCCGTCTGATTATGCGGCTGCAAGAGGCTGATATGGACATAAACGTTGGGCGTCATACTTTCGGCGGTCTTGAATTTATACTCCGTATCGCCCGTCGCCGCCATCGTAACCCACTCGCGGCTAATCACTTCCGAGCCATTCTCGATAGCAACTAAGGCGCGTCCTCCTGCTGTCGAAGGGATAGTAATCTTCACATCCTCACCCACTTCGTATTCCGTTTTATCCATCGAAAAAGCCAGCATCGTCAGCCCGCTCGGATCGGTTTTGTTTGAACGTCCGCGCCACGAGGGCCAATCAACATATATCACGCCACCCGTTGCATGCCCTCCGTCGCGGTCTTTGACGTAAACAAGATAACGTCCCCAATTCGGATAATTCACTCTGAATTTGATAGTTCCCTTGCCATTCGTTGTCGTAAGGCTGCCTTCTTCGATCGGCTCGACAGACTTATTATTAATGTACGAAGCAAACGACTCCGAGCCGTCGCCGTGATCCCACCACCAACTCCATCCGACGTTATAAATCTTATAATCAAGATGTTGAAGGCTAACGGGCTTGCCATCGGAATCGACCGTTACCACATCGAAAACGTTATCTGCATCTGTTTCAAGATAATACTCATTGGGTTTAACATTAAACCTGATGCCGACGTAGGCTTCGTAGGGCGAAAGCGGCACCGAACGATTGAAAATACTGGCATCGCCGCCCTGCTCAAATACATTGCATAGAAGCGTCGCCCGCAACATTCCGGGAGCGTTTTTCGTTTCCGGCAGGACAAGGTTGAACGCGGCGTCGCCCGCATTGTCGAGCCTGCCTTCAAAGAGGGTTAATGTGCTGCCTGTGAAGTCGGTAGCGGGATTGTCGAATATAAAGTCATCATACGTTCCGAAGCGGGTTGCGCTCTTTGCGACAAACATCTCGACGGAAGTTTTCAGGTTATTGGCGATGGCGCCCGTCAGCCACGACGAATGAATTTTTATCGGCGTCGAGCGCTTGCCTGCGACAAGCATATCCGGCACATCAAGATTGATTTTCAGACGGTTAGGCTTAATAGTTTCTATTCGCAGCGATTTATGGAATGTTGCGCCGCCGACCTTGACGTAGGCGTTCCACATCCCCGTAGGGTCGTCGCTTTTCGTAGGTATGTCGAAGGCGTACAGCCCGTTAAGTCCCGACGACGACACCTGACGGAAATGAAATTGTCCGCGCGGGTTGTACATCTCAATGGTAACGGGATGTGAGTCAGGGATTTGCGCGCCACGGTCTTCGAGCATAAAGGCGACGTGCAGAGTGTCGCCCGGTCGCCATACGCCGCGTTCGCCGTAAATATAGCCTTTCAGACCCTTCTCGATGCTTTTTCCGCCCACATCGAAACGGCTTACCATATTTTCCTCGCCATCGACAAGCCGCAGGTAGGTTTTTTGTTTATCCTTGACAGCCAGCAAGATAAACGGCTTTTGTTTCGTTTCGATTACAGCAAATCCGTTGGCGTCGGTTTTGGCTTCGCCGAGCGGCTGTAACTGAAAACTGTACGCTTTCACCTCGGCGCCCTTCACCGGCGATGCAGTCAAAATATCGGCTACCGACACCCACAACTTGTTGTTTGAATTGGCTTTGACGATAACGCCAAGATTTGTCGCCAGCACATTTTTGATCGCCTTACGCTCATCTAACATATAATATGTTGGATGACAGGGATTTTCGCGCTCCGTCCAGACATAATTACTCCAATCAACATCGTCGTACGAGTCATAATAATATGCTTCGGGCTTATCCCATTTCGCCTCGTCAGCTTCGGTCATATCGCCTTTTCCGGTTTTAGTCAGCAGATTGGCGCTGCGCAATCCCGACGGCAGCTCGCCATCGTCGCAAGGATAAGAGGCATAGTTCTGATTGAAAGACAGTTCCACGCGATAGATGGCGCCGGGTTCCTGCTTTATCAGTTTGCCGAGGTCGAGACTGAACACTTCCCAGTTATGCACATCCTTGGTCGGGTCGCTGTCCAATCGCAGCATCTTTTTGTAAACCAGACGCCCCGCCCGTCGCAAATAATACGCATTTTTGGCATCCAATTTGTTGTCTTGCAAGAACATCATCACATTATTTTCAAATATGCGAATGACTTTAACATCAACGGCATACAGCCCGACAGCCCTGAACGGCAGAATAAGACTGCCTGCATCGGGCATCACGGAACCGGACGAGAGAAATTCGACTTGCGGCGCAAGTGTGTTAAGTTCAATCACTTGCGATATGGATTGACCGAGCGCGATGTTGTCGGCATTTTTCAATCCGGCATCGACTTTCAGGCGTACGGATTTTATATTGCCGGTGCGCTCAAAAAACAGGAATATCTGATTATTTTTCACTAAGGCGACCTGATCGACCGAGAGGTCATCCTCATACGACGCGCCTTCTCTTTCCAACGTTACTATACCCGTAAGATCCTGATTTTCCGAGATAAACGACGAAAATGTCAACCTGACGCTGTGTTCCGGCGTTTCGACTATCTCGGCAGCCATCAACTCAAAACGGTTGATCGCCGGTATCACGACAGTTTCTTCCGCCGTTTTGTCTATGCCGATAGATTTGCCCGACAGCTTGATTTCGAGCTTGTTATCCTTATCGCGACGTAAAATATCGCCAACTGTAAAACGGAAAATATGCGGGTCGTCAGCCGCCTCTACCGACGGCGTCAAAGTTTCGTTTTCATAGCGGACAGACAGCATTTTTTCGACCTTCCCGATTTCGGGCGTATCGCTGAAACGCACCGTCCCGACGACCGTCATCCTTGCTTCGTCTTCAAGCTCTATCGAATTGATTTTAAGCGCAAAATCGCGAGCCTCGACGCGAAACGAAAACTCAAATTCGCGCAGGTTGGCATCCGCTATTTCCATAACTTTCGACAGCGCAAAACGTGCGTTGTAAAGCTCGCCCGATTTCAGTGCACCCGAATCGGGCGCAAATTCAAGCGTCTTGTTATCAACCCAATACGTCTTACCTTTAAGCGCAGGCGAGAACGAAAACAATTTTTCTTTGACCTCGTCGCCCAGATTGGCAACCTGTTGTTCGCCTGCAAGTTCCACACGTATCGTCGCGTCAGCCGGAACGACGCCGCCCGTATAAGCGCTGACGTATGCCGCAAATTCCGACGAGGGCACGACTGCCTGCCTGTCGCCTCGACACGACTGCACAAGGGCAATCAGTCCACAAATAACTGAAAGAATGATGATTGACTCTGCTAAACGTTTCATAATTTTTGCTGTATGTTGAATTATTTTATCGTCTGCAAACATACGTAAAATTCTCAATATATCTGCACGAATTTGGTGCATTTTGTTTGAAATATGTATTTTTTTTACGCACGGTCAACCGCGTGTGCATTTTCATTCAAAATTCAAACGAAAGCTGTTCAGGCGGCAGCAGAGTAAAACTTTTGCGATGATATGGCGTAATGCCGTGCAGCCGTATGGCTTCGCGATGGGCGACGGTCGGATAGCCTTTATTTTCATTCCATTGGTAATCAGGATATTGCTTCGACAGCTCGTTCATATAGTCGTCGCGATAAGTTTTTGCCAGCACCGAGGCGGCGGCGATGCTCATATATTTGCCATCGCCCTTGACGACCGTTGTATAGGGGATATTTTCGTAAGGCGCAAAGCGATTGCCGTCAATTAGCAGATGTCCGGGGCGGACGGGCAATTGTGCTATTGCGCGGTGCATTGCAAGGATCGACGCCCGCAGGATGTTCATTCTGTCTATTTCGTCGGGACCGACCGTGCCGACAGCCCATGCAACAGCCTCACGTTCAATAATTTCGCGGAGGGCATAACGCTGTCGTTCAGTCAGTTGCTTGCTGTCGTTCAGTTCGTCGTTGTTGAAGTGGTCGGGCAGGATAACGGCGGCGGCATAAACAGCGCCCGACAGGCAGCCGCGTCCGGCTTCGTCGCAACCACATTCATTGCAACCGCTTAACATATAAGCCTTTAATGCCATCTCAAAACATACTTTTGACCTTCTCCAAGCCCTGCACCAACAGGGAAACATCGTCCCATGTATTATATATCGCAAACGAAATGCGGACAGTCCCGTCGATACCGAGGGCGTTCATCAGCGGCTCGGCGCAATGATGCCCCGTACGAACGGCGATACCGAGCTGGTCGAGTATCATTCCCACATCGTAATGATGCACTTTATCAAGCAGAAACGATATAACGCCTGAACGTTCGGCAGGCTCTCCGATGATGCGCACACCTTCTACGCCCCGCAAACACAGTTCGGCATAATGCATCAGTTCCGTTTCGTTGGTCTGAATCACCTTCCAGCCCATATTCTGCACATATTGCAAAGCCGTAGCCAAGCCCGCACTGCCGATAAAATCGGGCGTACCGGCTTCAAATTTGTACGGCAGCTCGTTGAAAGTGGTCTTTTCAAACGAAACGTTCTTAATCATCTCTCCCCCACCTTGATACGGCGGCATCGCGTCGAGCCATTTCTGTTTGCCGTAAAGGATGCCGGTACCTGTCGGACCATAAACCTTATGTCCCGAAAAAGCGTAAAAATCCACGTCGAGCGCCTGCACATCAACCGGTCGATGCGCTACAGCCTGAGCGCCGTCGATAAATACCGGCACATCGCGTTCGTGAGCGATGCGGACAATATCCTCAACCGGATTGACCGTCCCAAGCACATTGGAAATATGCGTAACTGCCACAAGACGAGTCTTTTCGGTAAACAGCGCGGGCAGGGCGTCCATCTGCAATTCGCCACGGCTGTTTAACGGTATGACTTTCAATTTAAAGCCCAGCAACTGCCACGGGACTATGTTGGAATGATGCTCCATTGCCGAGACAATCACCTCGTCGCCCGTCTGCATAAACGCCTTGCCATAGCTCGACGCCAGCAGATTGACAGCATCGGTCGTGCCGTGAGTGAAAATTATCTCCACCGACGATGCGGCATTGAGAAAACCCTGCGCTACACTACGTGCATCCTCGTGAATTTCAGTAGCTTTACGGCTCAAGTAATGCACTCCGCGATGTATATTCGCATTGGTGCGGAAGTAGCAGTCAACCATCTTCTTAACCACACTATGCGGTTTTTGTGTCGTAGCCGCGTTGTCGAGATAAACAAGCTGTTTGCCGTTAACCTTCGACCGAAAAATCGGGAACGAGATTCTTAGTCTTTTTACGTATGCCATATCTTTGAATTATATTTAAAACGCCTTGCAAAGATACGGTTTATTGTTTTTATTTTACCACGTCAGCTTTATAAACTTGTTTTCCCAAGGCTTGAAAACGGGCGCGGGATTGCCTGCCAGCTCATCGCCGAGCACATCGCAAACGCTTATCTTACTGAATTTTATGCGCGACGAGGCGACTTCAAACTGAGCCTGCTGACCACCCGTTTCGCGAATTTGCATTACGACGGCATTCTCGCCTTCGACAGGTCGCATATTGACAAGCAGAAGGTTGGGCGTTTTGATCTCAAACAGCGAATACGGCGCCGGCAGTGCGGCGGTTTGTGTAGCGCTGCTTTCGGGCAATACGCGCGTCAAAAACGGGATGCGATTTTCCCAAGCAAAACGTGTAGAGAAAGCAACCGACGGGTCGGCAGCCGAAGTGATGTCGTAGGTCCAGCGCAGCTCGCCCATCTGATCGGCGTTGAAATTCGTTACCCAGTAATTGTTCATGGGCCACGAGTACATATTGGTCGTTTGAGGCGTAGCTCCGGCTTGGTAACGCCCTGTGTTAATGGCTCCAAACTGCATCAGCGGTATCTCCTGACTGCACATCACGACCTGCATATCGCCGTTGCTCGCATTGGCGAAATTTTGTACCGTAAACCAGTCGTTCGATGAGCCGTGAATTTGGTCAACACCCGCTTCAATAGCGCCACCGGGCACGTCGAGATGCACTTTCCCGCCTTCAACTTCAAACGGAAACGAGACGTAAACAGCTTCGGGATCGGTAATGGCTTTCTTGCGCAGGCTGTAAACAATTTCAATTTTTTTACAGACCGAATAAATGCGATATTCGACGGTCAGATTGTCCGGTTCGCGTCCGGCAACTGTCTCGCCCACAAAGCGATAGCTATCCCATACGGCGCCTTTCTCGTAGCCTGCAAAGCGCATTTTTTCGGGTGCGCGACGGATAAACTGCGGAGCGCGGTAAAGCTCCATCGGACGGCGGCTGTCAATAATTTCATAAATAAACTCGCCGAACTCCCATTCAGCATTGGGTGTAAGCAGCTGCTTATTAAGCGTTTTATCAAAAATCTTGCTGATTGTTCCCCTGCGCGGATTGAAATCAAGCGCGTACCAGTCGTTTTCGATATGCGTTTGTTCGAGGCGCTGCGCTGTTTCGGCTTGCTGACGCGGCGCATCTTTCACTCGGATATAATATTGCGCCTGCCCCAAAGCCGGTACATCTTTCACATACACAGACCAGTACGTGCCATCGGAACGGCGTGCTCCGGCTTGTGCAGGAACGGGATTGCCAAGATAATCGACAATCTCAAACTGCTTGTCGGGCGGCAAAATCTGATGGTCGATATATGCCGTTGCAACGCCGCTGTAAGTCCAGTTTAAGGTGTTGACAACGACCAGCGAAGGCGTTTGAGCCTTAGGCACGTAGGTCTGAAGCAATCCCATAGCTATCTCGCCGAGCAGACCCGAACGACGGTAGGCTTCCCACGCATACGACTGTTTCAGAGAGCGTTGCTCCCAAGTATCGCGCCCGTAGGGATTGCGCACGCTTTCGCTGTAGCCGAAGGTATGCTCGTCGTAAAACAGCAGCGCTTTGTTGATATCGTCGATCCGAATATTGAAATCGGCAGGCAGCGTGGCTCCCAGCATTTTAGCAAACGACAAACCCGCCTGCGAAGCTATCACGTCGGAATGTGTGATGCGCGAAATCGCCGCTTCACGCGCTCCGGAAGCGAAACCGTCAGTCCACCAGTCGGGCCACGCACCACGTACCGTCTGCACCTTGTCGGCATATTTGGTCTCCACTTCGCGGAAAAAATCGGACGCTACGGCAGTATGCAGCTTGGGGTATTCGTATTTCTCGTTCCAGCGACGCACCATCTCGCAGCTGCGCGTTGACGGCGGCGAGTTGTCGGTGTAATAGCCTGAATGTTGAGCGACAAGCAGATTAAACGGATAATCAGTCGCTTCCAACTTTTCGATGTATTCAAGGACGCGCGTTTCAAAGCCTTCAAAATCATCGGATTGTATGCCGAAGAAGTTGCCCTGCATATAATGCTCGGCACGGTAAGTCAGGATTTTTTTGCCCGACGGCGATTCCCACCAAAAGACGGTCGGCTTGTCGAACGCAATCAGCGCACGATGCCCGTGAGTGCCCATATTGACGTATTTTACGCCAATATCACCAAAAAATTCGCTGAAGCACCAGCCGATGCCGTTCACGTCGTTCTGCATCGCCACCTCCGATTTTAATCCGGCTTCGCGAAACTGCTTAAGCGGATAAAGCGATGCCGCAAGAGTCTGTTCATCAGGCAGTTCATCGAAATTAAGATACATCGCCGCCAACTCGATACGCCCTTCGGCAACACGTTTTTTGAGCCTTGCAATTTGTTCGGCAGGACGGCTTTTCAGCCATTCGCTGACAGCCCACGATATTTCGCAGACCCAGCGAAACTTGGCATCTTCGGGATAATTATCCGTAACGTCGCAATAATCAAGCGCATAGTCGATATAGCGCAGATGCTCGGCAAGAATTTCGGTCTGCGAGCGCGTGTAGCCGATGTCGGTATGCGAATGTTGCACGAAGTTCATTTCCCACTTACGCACGGGTTTGACGCTGATTTCCTTGCGATGCAGCACAATTCCCTCCGCCATCGTGAGCACTATTTGTCGAGGCTCGCTCGCTTCGGGAATGCCTACGGAAAATTTGTTCTTACCCGTAACGATTTGTTTTTTAAACTTTTGACCGTCGAGCGTGAACTCAAACGATTTCGGTTTGCCCGGATAATCGACCGTGATATCCACTTTTTGCTTCACCCCGTCAGCCGTTTTGTATAAAGCCGGTAAGGCTTTTCCGTCAAGGATGGTTTTGTCGGGCAACTTGTCCTGTGCGCTTGCAACGACAGGAAAAAACAGGATTAAAATCCATATAAACAGTTGTTTAAATCTCATAATTTTTCATTTTTTATTGTTATTACTGTAAATGATTCAAAGCGTAAACGTAGGCTCCGGCAGCAACCGAATGACTTGCGCCCTGTTTGCTGATAATCACGCCGGTACGTTTCTGCGGATCGTAGTCAACGGTAGCGTTGGAGCCATAAACGGGGATGCTGACCTGTTCGCCAAGTGCAAACCGGCTAAACTCCTGCTCGTCGTCGAGGTCGAATACTTTCATTTGTACGCGCCCGAAGGTCTTTTGCCCGTCGAACGTGCCAAGCGTACGGCGCATTTCCTTTAATAATGAGGGCATTATATAACGTGCGGCGCCCGTCAGACCACCGCCCAATACGACGATGCCGTCCACGAGCGTTACAGCCGTCGCAATGACGTCGCCTGCGATCTCGCCCAATTCGGCAAACGACGCTATGGCAGCTTCGCGGTCGCCCGCCGCCTTGCCTTCCGCAATATTATAAATATCAACAGGTTCGAGAGCTGTATCGTCGCCCGACAACTCACGGTAAACCCGCTTGACAGCGCGTATGCTGACACCCTCTTCGGCAATCAAATCGGGATATTTCTTGTTACACAGGCAATAAACATCACCGCCGGTGGCATTGTCGCCAATAAGCAAATGCCCGTCAACCACAATCCCGCCGCCGAATCCGGTGCCTAAAGTGAAGCCTATCAGATTATTAAACTGCTTGATACTGCCCATTTCGCGCAGTCGCGCATTGACGTAGGGCAAGGCTCCGGTCAGCGCCTCTCCGTAAGCAAAAAGACTTCCGTCGTTATTGATAAACACCGGAATATCAAATATTTGCTTCAGATACGGTCCCATAGCAACGCCCCCGCGAAAACAGGGAAAATTGGGCAAGTCGCCACTGATGATACCCGACTGATAATCAGCCGGTCCCGGAAAAGCAAAACTTATTGCTACAGGCTTGGCGGGCAGCCGAGCAAGCACGCCCTTGAAACCCGCAACAAGATTGTTAAGGCAAGCATCAAGATCGGTAGCCTCCGCAGGCAATCGCAACGGCGTAACTATATGATTACCACCCTGTAATGCCGAAAAAACAAAATTCGTCCCTCCGGCATCTAATGTCATGACAATTCGGCTATCCTGCATATCCATGTTATTAGTTTTTTGTATTATTAGACGTATGGCGGATAAAACATCCTATTGCAAATATACGCTTTTTTTCTCATCTTGACATTTTTTTTGCCGATTTTCACTAATTTTAGCATTTTTTTTGCCCTATCAAACAAATTAATCTTTAATTTTGCCGTTTCGGAACGCTTGTTTGCACCGTTCCGCATAATTACAGTTAAAAACACTGATAAACTTATGATAACAAATGATTTAGCACATAAAAAAATCGTCGGGCGCATCTCGCAGATACTGGGACCGGTCATTGACGTCGGGTTCGAGGCGGAAGATGGGACGGCGGCGCACATCGCTTTGCCGTCGATCCACGACGCGGTAATCATCA
>JAISTS010000138.1 GCA_031272455.1 Tannerella sp.
TCGGGCGTACGGTGCGCCGAGAGTGCTTGCATCTCGAACGGGATCTGCATCTCGTCCAAAAATTTTGCCGCCTTTTCCATAACGGGAAGGTCGGACGTGCTGCCCATGATAATGCTGACGAGGGGTGTCATGGCTTTATCCTAACAGCGTTTCGTAATCGGCGGCAGAGAGCAGCAACTCGGCTTCGGACGGGTCGGACGGCTTGACTTTGATGATCCAGCCTAAGCCATACGGGTCTTCGTTGATCAGTTCGGGGTGGTCTTCGAGGTCGGAATTGACTTCGAGCACTTCGCCTCCGACGGGCATAAAGAGGTCGGACACCGTTTTGACGGCTTCGACAGTGCCAAAGACAGCCTCGCGGGCTACTGTTTCGCCCTGTGTCGTTACGTCAACATAAACTATTTCGCCAAGCTCCGACTGCGCGTAGTCGGTGATGCCAACAACGGCTGTATCGCCTTCGAGACGCAACCATTCGTGGTCGCGTGTGTACTTTAATTCGTTCGGAAAGTTCATTTTTTTGTATTTATTTATCGTTTATATGAATATTTGTTCTGTTCGTTTTTGCGCGGCAAAGTTATAATTCTTTTCGGAGTCTTGCAACCGGAATGTCCAACTGTTCGCGATATTTGGCGACTGTACGGCGGGCGATGATATAGCCTTTTTCCTTCAGCATAGCCGCCAGTTCATCGTCTCGCAGGGGATTATGCTTGTCTTCGGAGTCAACCATCCGACGCATAATATTTTTCACTTCGCGGGTCGAAATTTCTTCGCCGCTCTCGTTTTGAGCCGATTCGGAGAAGAAGAATTTCAGCGGATAGATGCCGAAATTTGTTTGTACGTATTTACTGTTTTTTACGCGCGAGATGGTGGTGATGTCGTATCCGGCGTGTCGGGCGACGTCTTTGAGTATCATCGGGCGCAGGCGCGACTCGTCGCCGGTCAGAAAAAATTCTTTTTGCAGCAGTATGATTGCCTGCATAGTGCGTTGAAGGGTTTCCTGTCGCTGCTTTATGGAGTCGATGAACCACTGTGCGGCTTCGAGTTTCTGTTTAACAAACTGCACGGCGTCGCGACGGGCGGCGGTGCGGTTTTTGCTGTTGTGCGAGTAGTCGTCGAGCATATTGAGGTACTCGCGGCTGATGTGCATATCGGGTACCCCGCGCTGGTTGAGTATGAGCGTCAGTTCGTCGTTGTTTGTCTCGACGATGAAATCGGGCGTTACCTGCACTGTCGTGTCGGATGTGTCGGCTAAGCTGTTGCCGGGTTTCGGATTGAGCGACGTGATCTCTTTCAATATGCGTTTCAGTTCTTTTTCGTCGATTTCGAGGCTTTTGCAGATTTTGTCGTAATGTTTTTTTGCGAACTGCTCAAAATGGTCGCGCAGTATCGTAACAGCTTTCTGTACGACAGGTGTTTTCTGCTTTTTCGACAGTTGGATGAGCAGACATTCTCGGAGGTTACGTGCTCCGACGCCGGGCGGGTCGAAATCCTGTATCACGGCGAGCACTTCGGCTATCGACTTGGCGTCGGTGTCAACGCCTGCCTTGAAAATCAGGTCGTCGGCAATAGCGTCGGGGTCGCGTTGCAGATAGCCGTTACTGTCAATATTTCCTATGATATATTCGCCGATTTTCTTTTGCAGGTCGGTCAGGTCGCGCAGTCCGAGCTGCTCGGTCAGGTAGTCGTGCATCGTAATGCCGCTTGAGAACGGTATCTCTTCGCGACGTTCTTCGCGGTTGCTAATCTCGGCAAGTTTGTATTCGGGAATGTCGTCTTCGCTGCTGTAGTCGCCGAGCGACAAATCGCCTTCGTCGTCGCGGTAGTCGTCGTCATCATAGCTGTCGTCGTCAATGGCGTTGTCAACCTCTCCTGCGCCTTCTTCGAGGGCGGGATTCTCTTCCAGTTCCTTCTTGATACGGTCTTCCAGCTCGACGACGGGAAGCTCCAGCAATCGCACGAACTGTACTTGCTGCGGCGACAGACGCTGTTGCTGTCTTAGTTCTAATCTCTGTTTGAACATAAGTTCTGAAATCCTTGGTGCAAAAGTAGAAAATTTTCTGCAAATATAATCATTCGGGTGAAAGTTTGGTTTGTGTTTTGTAGAAAAAACTTTACCTTTGCCGAAAAATTATTGTTATGAGACGGAACATTTTATTTAAAACAGTCATTGTGGCGGCATTGTTTATGCTGACGGGATGCGACCTTGCGCAAATGTTGCAAAGCGCTTATAATCTGAAGAATTGCGAGTATAAATATCATTCGATATCGAATCTCAAGCTGTCGAATACCAGTCTGTCGGGCGCTCCTTCGGCGCTCGAAGCCATACAGTTGCTTGCGGCGTTGAACGGGCTGTCGTCGTCGCTGCCGCTCGATTTCACGCTCAATCTCGATGTGCATAACCCTCACGAAACGACGGCGGGCTTTTCGGCGCTCGACTATATCATTGCGATAGACAACATTGAGTTTACGAACGGCTCGCTCAATCAGGCGTTCAGCGTCGGTTCGGGCGATACGCAGGTGTTACCGATACGTATAGGAGTGGATATTGTCAAGCTGGCAAACGAACATTCCAAAGATGCCGTGATAAAGATAGTGAAGAATTTTATAGGGATAGGCGACAGCTCGACGAATGTTTCGGTCAAGCTCAAACCAAGTTTTAATATGGGAAGCAAGATTGTACAATCGCCGGTCTATCTGCCCGTTGATTTCAGTTTCGGAGGTAAAAAGTAAAGTGGACATATCGAATTTACGCGCCGTCCTGACTTGCTGTCTCTTATCGGCAGCCTGCATCTTGTCGGCGCAGGACAAAGTGAAATTTACCGGCTATTTGCAGCCGCAGTTCCAGTATGGCGAGCAATATTCGACGCTCAAAGTAGGGACAGAAAATCACGAAAAAGACAAATCGTTCAATCGCATCGGCATCCGTCGCGGGAGGTTTAATCTCATTTATACGGAGACTTACGGCTCGCTGGCTGTACAGATCGACGCTACTGAGCGTGGCGTGCTGCTCAAAAATGCTATCCTGACGATGAAAGATATCTGGTGGAAGACGAGCTATTTGAGCGCAGGAGTGTTTGAGCCGCCTTTCGGCAAGGAAGTGGATTATTCGTCGGCAAAGCGCGAGTCGCCCGAAAGCTCGTTGCTGTTTCAGACGCTTTTCCCCGAAGAGCGCGACCTTGGAGCGTTGATACGCTTGCGTCCTGCCGAGTCGTCGCCCTTGCATTTTCTGTTTCTCGACGCCGCAGTGGTAGCCGGCAACGGGGCAAAGATGGAAACCGACAGTCGTAAAGATGTCATTCTGCATCTATATTACAGCCGTCAAGCAGGCAGTCTGTTCCTCATCGAAGGGGGATTGTCGTATTACAACGGCGGAGTATATCAGGGGACAAGCAAGGTGTTCAGGATGGATAAAAGTACGAACGGTTTTGTGATGGACGATGCCGCTGTCAATCTCGGACGGTTTGCTAAACGCGAATACAAAGGCATTGATGTACAGGTATATATGCTTAATGATGCCTGGAAACGCCAGATACGCGCCGAGCTGATTGCAGGCACACAGCCGGGCAGCATCGGCAGCTCGGTCAGCCATAACGCATCGACGCTGCCCACTCACGACACTTACCTGCGTCCGTTTCTTGGCGGCTATGCCATCTTCGTGCAACGGATAGCGGCGACGCCGTTTTCGGCAGTAGCGAAATACGAATGGTACGACCCGAACACAGCCGTAGCAGGTGATGAACTGGGGCTGAAAGGCACAACAGCTACAGATGTAAGACGCAATACGCTGGGAATGGGTATGCTATGGGAGCCGGGCGAACATTTCCGTCTGCAATCATATTTCGAGTTTAATCGCAACGAACAGTCTGCCAATCTCGCCGGATACGAAACTGACAGGAAGGATAACGTCTTGACAGTCAGGTTGCAATACAGGTTTTAATCCACGACAAACGAAACAAGCTGTTCGATAAAACGCTCGCGTGCCGACAGCACCCACGTGCGAAAAGCTTCGGCGTCGAAAGTGCGTTTTGAATTGATATGATCCAGCAGCTTACTTAAGTCGAACCGTCGTCCGACTATGCCTCCGTTGATCGACAGCGCATCGTTGGCATTGACTTCCTGCTCGATATGCGCAGGTATCATCATCACCGGTTTGTTCAGGTAGAGCGCTTCGCAGACCGACTCGAAACCGGCTGTCGTGATATACCCTCGACATCCTGCCATATACTTCACAAACAGCTCGTCGTTAATCTTGTGCAGTGTGAAATTCTCGTCAACTTCCAGCGTTTCGGGCGCGTCTTTCTTATCCCAGAAAAAATGCAGTTTCACTTCGGGATGTTTGTCGTGCCAAGCATACACTTCATTTTCATAGCCTTGATTGAGCATATAGCCGAGGATATAATCGCCTTCTTCGGGCTGGGCTTCGAGGATTTCTCTCCTGAGCAGCGGCGGGACAACCTTGATGCGGTCGTTGGGATAGCTTTTCATCGGATAGAACGAGAGCGCCAGAATTTTTGCCGTGCCGATGCTGGTCAGCTCCGAATGTAGCTTGAGCAGCATAGTGCTTTGCGGGTCGTGCCTGCCGGGCAGAAAATCGGGATGGCGCAGCATATACTGATGCCCGATATTGACAAACGGGATATTATGGCGATGTATCAGTTGAAGAAATCCGGGCAGCACTTCGTAAAAATTCACCACGACATCGGGTTTATAATGGATTAACTGCCGGTGAATCAGTTCGATACTGTCGCCAAATTTCCTGAGTTTCACGATATTGGCGTTATAAAGAACGGTTTTTACGGCGTCAATATTCTTTTTGTTTTTTTTGAATATGAACGACGGCGCGTCATAGACGGTTACCGGAGCGTTGATTTTCGTTTGGAAAAACACAGGCAGCTCGCGCGAATAGCTTTTCCCGACGAGTACGGCTGCGATTTCGTGCCCGTCGCTTCGCAAAATATCGGAAAGGGCGATTGCCTGAGTGAGATGCCCGCGTCCCTCACCCTGCACAATAAACATGAATTTCAGCTTCTTATCCATACTCTTAAGGTTTAATTTGGCAGCAATTGTGATTCGGCTACAAAAATAATGTATTATTGCGACAAATCCGCGTTTTTTCGGATTTATTCGTAAATCAGGGTCGCAATTTTTTCGGGAGCTAATATTTCGTTTGCCACATCCTGCAGTTGCGATGCTGTAACGGCTTCGATTTTGCGGCAGGTTTCGGTCAGGGTGTCGTAGGTGTTGCGATGTAGGAACGACTTGCCCATTCCGAGAAACAGCATTTCGCGGTTGTCGCCCGACACGCCGATTTGTCCGATAGCTTGCTTTTTTGCGGCTTTCAGGCGTGTGTCGTTCAGTCGTTCGTTGCGTATCTTTTTCAATTCGCTATTAATCAGTGTAATAGCATCGTCTCTATGCTTTGGGTCGGTGCCGAAACTGATAGTGAAAACGCCCGTATCGGTGTAGGCTGTTACGTTCGATTCGATGTTGTAAACCAGACCGTTACGCTCGCGCAGCGACACATTCAGGCGGCTGTTCATTCCCGGACCGCCGAGTATGTCATTCATCAGGAACAGCGCCGGATGCCGTGCGTCAAAAATATTGTACGAGGCGCCGCCCATCACTATGTGCGATTGATGGGTTTTTTTCTTGCGCGTCTCGTGAAATGTCTGACACACATCAGGTCGCGTATGTCCGTTCAGGCTTGTGCGTGTTTTTATACTGGAAAAATACCGTTCGGCAGTACGTAAAACACGGTCGAAGCCGGTCTTGCTCATCGAGAAAAACACCATATTATCAGCCGTATAGCAGCGATCGCGAAACGACGCGCAGGTCGGGCGCTTGAACGATTTCAGCGTCTTGCCTGTTCCGAGGATATAATGTCCGAGCGAATTGCCTTTAAACAGCAGATTTTCAAACTCGTCGAAGATTAGCTCTGCCGGATTGTCGCGATACATACTGATTTCGTCAAGTATGACCTGTCGTTCCTTATCCAGCTCCTGTTCAGGGAATTGCGCATCGCTGACAATATCCGCTATCAGCTCTGCCGCGCGTGCGAAATCGCCGTTCAGGAAAATGGAATATACGAACGTCTCTTCCTTGGCAGTGTAGGCGTTGAGTTCGCCGCCGACCACCTCCATCCTGTTCAGGATATGCCAGGGGCGACGCTTGCGCGTACCTTTAAATAACAGATGCTCGACAAAATGCGCCAGCCCTTCTTCTTCGGGCGTCTCGTCGCGTGCACCGGCGCGGATCGACACCCCGCAATATGCCACCTCAGAGTCTGACTGTAAGTGGATTATCCGCAGTCCGTTGGACAGCGTACCTGTATTATAATGCATAAAATGTTCTTGTTTCAGGCTGCAAAAATAGCATTTTTTTGTATTTTACTACATTTTTTAGCCATTTTCGATGCAACATTTAACATCGAATTTGCATCTAACCTATCAAAAGAACTTAATGTACGTAATGATGAAAAAAATTGGATTATTAAAAGTAATGTTTCTTATGGCGTTGACAGCCACGCTGTTTAATGCCTGTGATGATGGTAACGGTTATTCGCTCGACGACGCATGGTACTCGATTGCGACCGTTAACCCGCTTGGAGAGTATTCGTATTCTCTTACTCTCGACGACGGCACGACGCTGTGGCCCGCTGCTACGGATGTGCCTTGGTATCATTCCGACCAGCGCCGGCGTGTGCTTGCTGTCTATACCATTCTGTCGGACGAGTTCGACGGATTTGACCATGCCGTGAAAGTGCTTGATATTCAGAATGTGTTGACGAAACCTGTAGCTGAAGATCTGGGCAGCAGTGATGAAAACGACAAGACTTACGGCACCGACCCGATCGAAATTCTGGATATGTGGATTGGCGACGGTTACCTTAATGTCGAGTTCGGCTTCAGGAATGGCGATTCGAGCATTGCGCACTATATCAATTTAGTGCCTGTCGCAGATTCCGACCATCCGTTCACTTTCGAGTTTCGCCATAATGCCTACGGCGACAATGCGGCTTATGCCCGCAAGGGATTGGTTGCCTTCGACCTGTCAGACCTCGATACCGGAGGCGGCGAAGTGGAGCTGACCATCAAGGCTAAGTCGTACGACGGCGAAGTAACGAAGCAAATCACGTACAGTCCCTCGGAGACATCGACAACTCAACGTGAAGCGGGATTGTACAACTCTCTGAATGACAAAATAAGATAGATAGATTCTTTTCTTATGCTTGGTTTATAACGAAAAAACCGGGGCTGCGACAGCTCCGGTTTTTTACTTTTAAAAAAATACAAGAATGACTTAAAAGTCTATGGCTCTTAATCTAAGATTTTGATACGGAGGTTGCGGAACCAGACGTCGTCGCCATGATCCTGAAATCCGATAAAACCTTCCTTGTTGACACCTCCGCAATTGTTCAGCAGTTCAAACGCCAGGGGCCATTCCGACTGGCTGAATTTGCTTGCCTGAAGCATATCTGTCCATTTCTGTGTCCAGAGATGATATTCGACAACAGCTGCGTCGTTCAGATAGTGAACGATGGTGCCTTTGTACGACATAATCTTACCCTTGTTCCACTCGCCAATAGGTTTGGCGTTCTGCGGTTTGGCAGGTATCATATCATACAGCGATGCCGACTGGCGGTTGCCATCTACGCCGAGTTTGGCGTCGGGATGGTTCTCGTTGTCAAGCACCTGATATTCAGGGGCAGAGATATAGGCGGGTTGCCCTTCTACTTCCTGAATCATATAGAACACGCCTGAGTTTGAGCCTTTTGCCACTTTCCATTCAAATTCAAATTCGTAGTTTTTGAACTTGTACGCGAACAGGATATCGCCGCCGTCTTTGGCGCCGGCTTCGCCCGCTCCCGATCCTTTGATATGGATAGCATTGTCGTCAATAACCCACTGTGTAGGCATATCGGCGCGGTCATAACCTCTCCATCCGTTGAAAGTTTTGCCGTCGAACAGGGTAATCCATCCGTCGGCGTCTTTCGGGAAAGTAGAAAGGTCAACTATCGGCAGGTCCAGCAACTTGTATTCGGGAACAGCTGCCGTTACCGTAGCAGCCTCATCTTGCGCTTCCGAGCTGTCTGCCTTCTTGCCCCCGCCGCAGGCAATAAGTCCTGCAACGGCGGCTATCACACTGATTGAAAAAATCGCTTTCTTCATAGCTTATACATTAATTAATAATATAACGTTTAATTAAGGCATATCGGGCAGTTTCCAGCCTGCGCGATAGTTGTGCTTGATAAGCTCGTTCGCAAATTGCTGTGCATCAACCGGATCGGTGTAGATCTTGTTGAATTTCGGGTCTCCGTCAACAATCTTGAAGTCGTCTTTGATGATGATGCGGATTTTTTCGTCCGGAGTGATGTTCGTGAACTTCATATTTTCACCGTCCCAGAGCAGTTCCTTGTTGAGGGTTTGCAGGCGAACGGCGAGAACGCCCATTACGACCATTTCGTTGAACGGACCGGCTTCCGAGAAGTCTGATTTCGTCAGCAGACGGTTAGCCGCACTTTCTTTACAAGCGCGTACCCAGTCCATTTCGTGTCCGCCACGTGTAGCGTTTTCTACTCGACGGCATACCTTCGGGGCATTGGGTTTGCGACCTGAGAGCAGCCACGGGTTGACGCCGTAGCAACCGCAGATCAGGGTGTCTTTCGTTCCGTAGAACGCTACATAGCCGCCTGAATCGTTCATGTTCTTGCCTGCGGGCCATCCTTCGGGCATGTCGGGTTTCAGTCCGCCGTCGTACCAGTGTACTTCTACTTCGGGCAGAGAAACTTTCGGCATGTTGTCGCGTGCGGGATAAACCAATTTCACGTGTTGAGCCGAGGGTGCGCAGTCTTGCAACAACAGGGTTGACGAGCCTTGTACCTTTGTCGGGTAGGTCAGCTTCAAGCTCTTGAATACCGGATGGAGGATGTGGCAAGCCATATCGCCCAGTGCGCCTGTACCGTAAGCCCACCATCCGCGCCAGTTCCACGGGTGATAGATGTTGTTGTACGGTTTGAGTGCTGCCGGACCGGTGAACAGATCCCAGTTGAGGGTCTTTGGAACCTTGTCCTCTTTTTCGGGAGCGTTCAAGCCCTGGGGCCAGATAGGACGGTCGGTAAATGCTTCTACCTTACGTACTTCGCCGATTTCGCCGTTCCAGATCCATTCGCAGATCAAGTCAACACCTTCGCCCGACGAACCCTGGTTACCCATCTGTGTTGCCACTTGGTACTTTTTAGCCAGTTTTGTCAGCAGGCGCGACTCGTAAACGGAGTGCGTCAACGGTTTCTGTACATAGACGTGCTTGCCCAGCGTCATAGCATCGGCGGCGATAATCGCGTGAGTATGGTCGGCGGTAGCAACGATTACAGCGTCGATTTCCTTGCCGATTTCATCATACATCTTGCGATAGTCCCAATACTTTTTCGCGTTAGGCAGTTCTTTGAACACGCCGTCGCTGTATTTCCAGTCAACATCGCAAAGAGCGACCAAATTCTCGGTGTTCTTTACATTATTGATATTGGAATGACCCATACCGCCGATACCAACTGCGGCGATGTTCAGTTTGTCTGTCGGAGCAATATACCCGTGGCTTTTGCCGAGGATGCTGCTCGGAACGACTGTTAATGCGGCTGCTGCCGCTGCTCCTGTTCTAAGGAACGTTCTTCTTGAAATGTTTGACATAGCGATAATAATTATGTGTAAATTAATATGTTAAATTAAAAATAACTCGTTTTATTTGCATAATACCTTGCAAATATAATCAACAAGTTTCAAATAGGACAAATATTTTGGCACATAATTTCAAAAAAATAATAATTTTTAACAATAACGGCGAAATCGGGCAGCAAAATCCCGTTTAAAAAACAAACAAAAACCGTAGCCGATAACGCAAGCCGGCAAGAGTGGGGCGGGAAAGAGGCGTCAAATTTAAATAATTGTTAAATTTTCGCGAATTTTGATTTTTTTGCTCTTTTTATGCATCTGGTATTAGGTAAATTTAATATATTTGCACAGTCAACCCGCCTGATTGACGACCGTAAATACGTCATCGACGGTCGTAAACGGATGATAACAAGGCGGTTGACGAGTATTAACTTGCAGTAAGACAGAAGAAAATGACAGACAGCGCAGCTTTGCCAACACGGATTTTCAGGTTCTATTTCGACGGATTCAGGTCGATGAGCCGACGGGGTAAGACGCTTTGGGCGATTATCCTTATCAAGCTGTTTATTATGTTCGTCGTGTTACGGATATTTTTCTTCCCGCGCTTCCTGAACCGTTTCGACACCGTTTCCGACCGCGAAGAATACGTGTCGGGCGAACTCATAAACCGAGCGATAAATGAATGATTTATACACCTTAAATAAAGAAGCTCATGATAGAAAGTATTGATTCCTCTTTGATTGACTGGTCGAGAGCGCAATTTGCTCTGACAGCCATTTATCACTGGCTTTTTGTGCCGCTCACGCTTGGCTTGGGCGTCATCATGTCGGTGATGGAAACGATTTACCTGATTACGGGCAAGGAGTTCTGGAAACAGACCGCCCGATTCTGGATTAAATTGTTTGGTATTAACTTTGCCATCGGCGTAGCCACAGGGCTGATTCTCGAATTTGAGTTCGGGACAAACTGGTCGAATTACAGCTGGTTTGTCGGCGACATCTTCGGTGCGCCCTTAGCCATCGAAGGCGTGGTAGCGTTTTTCATGGAGGCGACGTTCATCGCCATCATGTTTTTCGGATGGAACAAAGTTAGCAAGGGAGCGCATCTGGCGTCAACGTGGCTGACCACGCTTGGCGCGACGATTTCGGCGCTCTGGATTCTTGTGGCAAACGCATGGATGCAGTATCCCACGGGGATGGCATTTAACCCCGACACCGTTCGCAACGAGATGGTGGACTTCTGGGCTGTCGCGCTCTCGCCGATGGCTATCAACAAGTTCTTCCATACGGTCATCTCTGCATGGGTGCTCGGCGGAGTGTTTGTTATCGGCGTCAGCAGCTGGTTCCTTATCAAGAAACGCCAGCGCGAGTTCGCCTTACAGAGTATCAAGGTAGCAGCCGTAACAGGGTTGGTCGCCTCGGCGCTGCTCATCTGGACGGGGCACGGCTCCGCACAGCAGGTTGCCGACAAACAGCCGATGAAACTTGCGGCAATGGAAGGTCTGTACAAGGGCGGCAACGGGGTTGACCTCATAGGTTTCGGCGTACTCAACCCCGCTAAGCAGGCGTACAACGATGGAAAGGATGCCTTCTTGTTCAAGTTCTCATTCCCGAATATGCTGTCGTTTCTGATTGATTTCAAAACGGACACGTATGTTCCGGGTATTGCCGACCTGATAGATGGCGGTTTCCGGACAAAAAACGGTACGGCTCTGTCGGCACAGGAGAAAATCCAACGAGGGAAACTGGCGATCGAAGCGCTGGCGGAATACCGGAAAGCCGTGAAAGCGGGCGATCTGGATGCAGCCCTGCAATACGATGCCGTCCGCAAGGCGAATTTCGACTATTTCGGATACGGATACATCAAGAAACCGACCGACATCATTCCCTCGGTGCCCATCGTATTCTATTCGTTCCACGCGATGGTTATTCTGGGATGTCTGTTCATCCTCATCTTTATCCTCGCGCTGGCGTACGGAAAGAAATTCGACAAACAGAAATGGCTGCAATACGTCGCGATGTGGTCGATACCCTTAGTGTATATCGCATCGCAGGCAGGCTGGGCGGTCGCCGAAATGGGACGTCAGCCCTGGGCAATACAGGATCTGCTGCCCGTCAATGCAGCCGTGTCCAAACTCTCGGCGTCGTCGGTACAGCTAACATTCTTCCTGTTCCTGACGCTGTTCACCATTCTGCTGATAGCCGAAATCCGCATTATGGTCAAAGCAATAAAAAAAGGTCCCGAAACGGCT
Source organism: Tannerella sp. (assembly GCA_031272455.1). GTDB lineage: Bacteria > Bacteroidota > Bacteroidia > Bacteroidales > Tannerellaceae > Tannerella. Next base: position 11,917 of record JAISTS010000138.1, read on the forward strand.
GAAAGTACTAACAATTAAAATCGAAGAAACATGGATTATTCATTTTATCAACACTATTGGTGGTTATTAGTCTCGTTACTGGGGGCTTTACTCGTGTTCCTGATGTTCGTACAGGGCGGGCAATCGCTGCTGTTCACTCTCGGCAAAACCGAAGCGCAACAAAAGATGCTGCTCAACTCAACCGGACGGAAATGGGAATTTACGTTTACCACACTCGTTACCTTCGGCGGAGCGTTCTTCGCATCATTCCCGCTGTTCTACTCCACCAGCTTCGGCGGAGCCTACTGGGTATGGATACTGATACTGCTCTGCTTCGTGCTGCAAGCCGTTTCTTACGAATACCAGTCCAAGAAAGGCAACCTGCTCGGCAAACGGACATATCAGGTCTTCCTCATCATCAACGGCATCTTGGCGCCGGTATTGATAGGCGCAGCTGTCGGCACGTTCTTCAACGGAGCCAACTTCGTCGTGGCGAAAGAGAATCTGACCGACCTCAGTATGCCCGTCATCTCGTCGTGGGAGCCGTATCACGGTGTGCAACTGCACGGACTTGAAGCGGCGCTCAACATCTGGAACGTCTGCCTCGGATTAGCCGTCTTCTTCCTTTCGCGCATACTTGCGATACTCTATTTCATCAACAACATCAACGACGATGAGATAGAAAAACGCAGCCGTAAGCAACTGTGGATCGAGACCGTGCTCTTCCTTGTCTTCTTCCTGACCTTCGTTGTTCGCCTGCTGCTGCAAAAAGGATATGCTGTTGACCCTACGACGCACGCGGTCGCGCTCGAACCGTACAAATATCTCACCAACCTGATAGAAATGCCTGTCGTTCTGGCAGTATTCCTCATTGGCGTAGTGCTTGTGCTTTGGGGCATCATTGCTACTCTGTTCACGTCATGGCGCAAGGGAATATGGATTGCAGGCACAGGGACGGTGCTGACAGTGCTGGCTCTGCTGCTTATCGCAGGATGGAACAACACGGCTTATTATCCGTCGCTTGTCAGTCCGGAATACTCGCTGACCATCGAGAACAGCTCGTCGAGTCCGTTCACGCTCAAAGCAATGAGTATCGTCTCGCTGCTGATACCTTTCGTACTCGTTTATATATTCTTCGCATGGAGGGCATTAGACCTCCGCAAGATAGATAAAGCCGAAATGGAACAGGGCGAGCACACTTATTAGAATTTTTTTTGACTTCATACTACTTTGCCGCCCCTCGTCGTCCTGACGGTGGGGCGGTTTTTTTATGCTGCAAATCCGATTTTGGTACAAATGTGCGATTTTTTTCTTACCTTTGCGCCGATAAACGGAAAAAAGGTATGCGGTATTTTATTGAGAGCTGCTTCTTGTTGATGCTGGTTTGGCTTGTCGGGTGCAAGCCGAACAGCGCTGTTGCGCCGCAAATTGACTATTCCGGTGTGCGCGATACGAGCGATTATTTCCTTGATATATGCGTTGATTCGCTCGACGTGAACTACTACACCATCCGTCAGGGCGAGAGCCTTTCGGTCATCTTCAGTCAGCTCGAAATATCGTCTCTCGGCGACAGCATTATCCGTGCGGCGGGCGACCTGCTCGAACCCAAAAAACTGCGCGAAGGAGCCTCGTACTACACTATCACGACCCGCGACGACGACCCGCAAATCCAGTATCTCATCTTCGGCAAATCGCTGACCGACCACGTGGTCATCGACCTCTCGTATCCGCCTGTCGGAGCATATCTCTATCGTAAGGAAGTAACGCTGCACCGCCGCTATCTCGATGGCAGCGTCAGCTCGTCGCTATGGAACGCTATACGCGACCGCGGCGCCGACCCTATACTTGCAATCCACCTGTCCGATGTCTATGCATGGCAGATAGATTTCTTCGCAATACAGCCGCAGGACTCGTTTCGAGTGATATATACCGAGGCGTTTATCGACGACACGATCCCGCTGAATATAGCGACGATAGACGGGGCTGTGTTCGTTCACGAAGGGCGCGAGTTTGTCGCAGTGCCGTTTACTCAGGATAGCGTGCGCGAGTTTTTCGACGCCGACGGGCAGAGCCTTCACAAGGAGTTTCTTAAGGCGCCGCTGGACTTTTTCCGTATCACCTCGCGCTTCACAAATGCACGATTTCATCCTATCCTCAAGCGCTATCGTGCACATCATGGTGTTGACTATGCTGCTCCGTCGGGTACGCCCGTCAAGTCCATTGGATCGGGAAAAGTCATAGCTCGCGGCTATGAAGGCGGCGGTGGAGGTAACTATCTGAAAATCAAACATAACAGCGTTTATACAACTTCGTATATGCACCTGCGCGGCTTTGCCAAAGGCATAGTTGTCGGTTCGACGGTACGGCAGGGCGAAGTGATAGGCTATGTCGGTTCGACGGGGCTTTCCACCGGACCACATCTCGACTTCCGAGTCTATAAGAACGGACAGCCCGTCAATCCGCTTACGATTGAATCGCCGCCATCGCATCCGGTGCGTCCCGAATTGCGCGACAGCTTCAACACCGTCAAGCGCGAACTGCTCGACGAGATGCTTATACTTAGTCAACAGAATAACAACTTAATACAAAACTGAAATGAGACTTCTCGGCAATATAATCTGGCTTGTCTTCGGCGGCATCATCATTGCCATCGAATATGTCGTTTCGAGCCTCTGCTTGATGGCGACGATTATAGGTATTCCGTTTGGCATACAGACACTTAAGCTCGCTATGCTTGCACTCTGGCCCTTTGGCAGTAAGGTGATAGATACGGGCAGTTCGAGCGGCTGCCTGTCGGTGTTGATGAACATCCTCTGGATCATCTGCGGAGGAATATGGATCTGCCTTTCGCATTTCCTGTTCGGACTGATACTTTATATAACCATAATATTTATCCCGTTCGGACGTCAGCATTTCAAACTTGCAGGTTTGGCGCTGACACCGTTCGGCAAACAAATTGTACCAAAATGAAAAAATGTATTTACCTTATTATCACTATTTTTATTGTTTCTTCCTGCGGCGAACAGCGTAAAGTCGCCGAAGAACTGCACACCATTCCCTGCGACACATACTCCGATGTAGAGGCGTATTTTCGCTATACCGAAGGCTGCGATATCATCATCAGCGGACATCGCGGAGGTAACGCTCCGGGCTATCCCGAAAACAGTATCGAAACGTTTGAAAATACGCTGCGCCACCTGCCGTCGTTCTTTGAAATTGACCCGCGAATGACGAAAGACAGCGTGATGGTGCTGATGCACGACGACACGATAGACCGCACGACTAACGGCACGGGACGGGTGTCGGACTATACTTTCGACGAACTGCAAGAGTTTAGACTTGTCGATAGATGGGGCACGGTAACCGATTTTAAAATCCCTTCGGTCGAAAGCGCCATCCGCTGGAGCAAGGGCAAGACAATTCTCAACTTCGACAAGAAAGACGTTACGCGCGATGTGCTGGCGGCGATGATCAAAAAATGCGGCGCCGAGAACATTATTTATACCGTTCATAATGCCGCTGATGCGCTGTCGGTCTATGCCATCGACCCCAACGCCCATTTCTCGGCATTTATAGCTACGATGGACGCTTTTCGCGAATACGAAGCTACGGGAATCCCATGGTCGCGCTACATTGTTTACGTCGAAAACGGAACATTGCTACCCGAACAGCAGGAACTCTACGACGCCCTGCATAAGCGTGGAGTGCGCTGTATGATAGCTCTCGCGCCTACACACGACCGCCTGCCGACCGCCGAAGAACGCGCAGTCCGCTATCGCGAAGAGATAGCTAAACGACCGGATATCATCGAATCAGATTTTCCCGTCGAATTTGTTGGGCTTATTAAGGATTTCTAAAAAATCTCAATTATCAAGCATCACTTGTCAATTCTAAATTATAATTCGTATCTTTGTCGCAAATTATAAATTTTAAACAGTAAGAACAATGAGAAATAACAAAACTTTATCTTGGATTTGTGCGGCATTAGCCGTAACTCTCTGCGCTTGCGCAGGGAAACAGAACACGCTGACCCCCGAAGAACAGGCGGCTGGTTGGCAACTCCTTTTCGATGGCGAGACCCTTAACGGCTGGCGCGACTACAACGGAACATCGCTTACCGAACCATGGCATGTGGTTGACGGCTGCATACAGGCAAAAGGCGACGGCAGCGACGCGAGCGGTTATATCGTAACCGACAAGCAGTACGAGAACTTTGAACTGTCGTGGGACTGGAAGCTGTCGAAAGGCGGCAACAGCGGTATGCTCTACCACGTTGTCGAGCGCCCGCAGTTCGCGGTGCCTTATGTAACCGGACCCGAATACCAGCTTATCGACGAGCCTAATTTCCCCGAAGCGCTCGAAGAATGGCAGAAACTCGGCGTTGACTATGCTATGTATCTGCCCGACAAGAGCCTGATGAAAGTCAATCCGGCAGGCGAGTGGAACAACTCAAAAATCGTATTCGACAACGGACATGTCGAGCACTGGCTCAACGGAGCGAAAATCCTTGAGTTTGAAGCATGGACCGACGACTGGTTTGCCCGCAAGAACAGCGGCAAATGGGCGCACGCTCCCGAATACGGACTGTCGAAAAAAGGCGTCATCTGCCTGCAAGACCACGGCTATCCGGCATCGTTCCGTAATATCAAGATACGCGAACTGCCGCGCGAAACGAAAGAAGTTACGCTCTTCAACGGCATCGACCTCAAAGGATGGGAAGCCTACGGCACCGAGCTGTGGTATGTCAAAGACGGCTTGCTCGTCTGCGAAAGCGGTCCCGACAAGAAATACGGCTACCTCGCGACACGCGATTATTACAACGACTTCGACCTGAGCGTCGAGTTCAAACAGGAAGCTGACGGCAATTCGGGCGTCTTTATCCGCTCGTTTATCGAAGAAGACGTCAAAGTCAACGGCTGGCAGGTCGAAGTAGCGCCCAAAAACCACGACACCGGCGGCATCTACGAGTCGTACGGTCGCGGCTGGCTTGAACAAATCCCCGATGAAAAGGAGACTATCCTGAAAGAAGGCGAATGGAACACGCTGCGTATCAAGGTGCAGGGCAAAAACGTAACGACATGGCTCAACGGCGAACAGATGGTCAACCTCAACGACGACAAAATTGGCGCCGGACAGGGACGCATCGCCCTCCAGATTCACGACGGCGGCGGCATCAAAGTGCTGTGGCGTAACCTGAAACTTACAACGCTCTAAAATATAATTAATAACAAATAAATCAAGAAGATATGTTATCGGAAAAAGTAGAAAAAAATTTAGTTGAACAGATCGAGAAGGAAGGCTATTCTTCCAATCTGTATTTAGCAATGGCATCGTGGGCTGAGACGGAAGGATATCCGGGCGTAGCCAACTGGTTTTATGCACAGTCGGAAGAAGAACACGAACACATGCTCAAGTTGCTTCATTACGTCATCGACCGCGAAGGTAAAGCCTTCGTTCCGGCGTTCAAGCAGCCGCCCGTAAAATGGGACAGCATCCTCGACGTGTTTCAGAAAGCGCTTGCGCACGAGCAGTTTGTCAGCAAATGTATCAACGACATCGTCGGCATCTGCCTCGAAGAAAAAGACTATGCTACGTATCAGTGGATGCAGTGGTTCGTAACCGAGCAAATCGAAGAAGAATCAACCGTCAAGACCATTCTCGACAAGCTGAAACTGCTCGGCGACGGCTCGCTGTATAACTTCGACAAGGATATTCTATCCCTGCGGGATAAAAACTGACCCGTTTAGCCCACCAAAAATCCCGACATCTCAACGAACAGTGTCTCCCCTGTTTTTGACAGGCGCGGCGAGATGTTGATACTCAGCAAGTTGGCTCCTGCTCTTGGTGAGGTTGGCATTGCCGTGATTAATGGGTACTTACAGTAAATTTGATTACAGTTTTCGCTTGGAGAACGGACAACCAGAGATCGAGGGCGAGGCTGAGTAAAGCATAAAGCCAGTAAATGACAGAATAACAGCGGATTTTAGTATCCGGTTATAAACAGGAAAGGCTGCCGATGAAAACAAGGGCAGCCTTCCTCAAATAAATTACTTCTAAATCAGTTATAAAAAGATAAGATAGTATCCATCTGACCGGAAATCTTTTGCAGATGAGTTTTGTCTCCTCCACTAACTTCTGCAGTAATCCAGCCACCTTTATAACCTATCTCGCGAACTGTTTTCATGACAACTGACCAGTTGTTGTCGCCTTCGAGCAATTCGACGTCAAAACCGGCTCTCAGCCCTTTATTATTCATTATATCACGGCTAAACTCCTTGACATGGAGTTTGACAATTCGCGAATTAAGAGTTTTGAGCCAGTGTTCGGGCCATCCGTATCGCAAAACGTTTCCGATGTCGAAGTACCACCCAATCAATGGATGATTGATCTCATCCACAAAGCGTTTGGCTTCAACAGGACTTAACAGGAAGTTGTTCCATACGTTTTCAAGTCCGATATACATACCGGTCTTTTCGACGTATGGTATCAATTTACGGATACTGTCCAAGGAAGTGTTATACGCTTGTTCATAAGACACTTTGTCGCTAACGACTCCGGGAACGACCAATACGGTATCGCCGCCGAGCGCCTTCACCTCGTCTAATGACTTGGCTATGGAATCAATACATGCTTGTCTTACCTGCGGGTCAGGGTCGGAAAGAGGTTTCGACCAATGGTCTTTGTTAACCACACTCGGCAGCTCAATACCTGTTTTCGCCTTTGCTTCAAGCAATTCGGCAACAGGGATGTCGAGTGGTGCGTTAAACTCAATCCCGTCAAAACCAACATCTTTGACTAATTTAAACTTGTCAAGCAGTGGCAAATCACTCTTAATCATACCATAGCCTAAAGCTTTTTTCAATTTATTCTGACCTGTTGACTTACTTTCCGATATATTGACTGCCGCAAACGCAGATGGCATAGCTGACAGTCCTGTCAGTAAAGCAGTTGACTTAATAAAATTCCTTCGTACCATACGACAGTTATTTGAATTTGGTAATTCCGGGAATTGCCACCGGCACATCGTAATTCATATCCCAAGTCAAAGGATCAGGCGCAAGAGCTTCAGTTGAACACAGGGCTTGTTCGCATGAGATTGTCTGTCCGGTATATCCTGCAAACCTGCCTGTTAATGCAACAAGATTAGAGCGGGTCATCCATTCTCCGTCATTGATGGGTTTTTTGCTGCGAATAGAGGCAAACAGTTCGTCGTGTTCCTGCTGATACATACTCCTTACTTCGGTCTTCTTATAGGCGTTCTCGTCAGTAAACTTCGTTTCGTCGTCGTATTTCCAAGGATTTTTGCCCTTTATTTCGTGAAGACCCGTACGGCAATCAACAATACATTTACCTTCGGTTCCGATCAGTTCGACCGCATAAGAAGGCGCTGTACCCGATTGCTGACGGCATGAGAAATATGCTTTAGCGCCGGTAGCATATTCATACGTCAAGGCGAAATGGTCAAATATGTTGCCATATTTCGGGTCGGTGCGTTTCTGTCGTCCACCCGAACCTGTTACTCGCAGCGGAGCGGCATCGCCCATCGCCCATTGCAACATATCAAGGCTGTGAATAGCCTGTTCGATGATATGATCGCCCGAAAGGTAGTTGTAATACAGCCAGTTGCGAACTTTATACTGCATATCTGTCCACCCGTTTTGGCGGTCTTTGTGCCAGAGTTCGCCCGTGTTGTATGTTACTTCGGCTGAAAGAATTTCGCCTATTTGTCCGTCAAGCACCCTGCGGAACGTTTCTCTTTTTGGAAGATGATAACGCCAGCAGAAGCCCGATACCAAGGAAATGTTTTTTTCTTTGGCTTGCTGGGCTGCCACGATAACTCGTCTTAAGCCCGGAGCATCAACAGCAAAGGGCTTTTCGCAGAAAATATGTTTGCCTGCTTTTACTGCATATTCAAGATATGCGGGACGGAATACGGGAGGCGTTGCCAACAAAACTACATCGACATCAGAGTCTATCAGTTTCTGATAGGCATCTAATCCGGTGAATTTCGTATTTGCGCCGACCTGTACTTTTTGCGGAAATTTTGCTTTCAGTTTCTTTAGCGATTCTTCCAGCTGGTCAGAGAAAGAATCTGCCATAGCCGAGAGTACTACGTTAGGATCAGCGTTCAAAGCTTCTTCGGCGGCGCCAGTGCCGCGTCCGCCACAACCAATAAGACCTACTTTCAGCGTATCGCTGTTAGTGGTCCAAGCAGAGCCTGTAGCCATTGCAGGGCTATGCGTGAGCAAAGTCCCTGCTGCAGCTACACTCGCTGTCTTAATAAAATCTCTTCTTGAAAAATCCATAGTTAATTAATTTTTAATCAGTTAATATCCCGGATTTTGTATCAATTGCGGCGCTTTGTTAATTTCTGTTGTGGAAATTGGCAACCAGTAATTTGCGTTAATAAATGTCCGTTCGTCGGCAAGAGTTGTAGTATTCAACAGATAAAATGATACTCCATCGTTGAAATGATAGATATAAAGCGGACTGAAAGTTTTGAGCACATCGCCGCATATCATCCATTTACGGATGCAATACCATCTGTCGCCTTCGCCCAACATTTCGATCAAACGTTCGTGCCGATACCACTCGCGAGCCTGATCCTGCGATACATTAACAGGTCTGTCGGGTAATCCTGCTCGGTTTCTGATTTGATTAACTGCCTTAAGTCCTTCTTCTACTTCTCCAAGCTCAATACATGCTTCAGCATAATCGAGCAATACTTCGGCATATCGCATTTCGAGCCAAGCGTTTTCGCTGTTATCCACTTCGCCGTCTATTGTAATATCAAGCATTTTGCGCAAATAATAACCTGTTTTTGTTCCGTTCCACGCTTGCTTGGCTGCGTCGCGCGAGTCTTCTCCGCCGGTCATTGTCCACGTGCCGTCTTCTTCGACGTTTTTCTTGATTGTACTCATTATATCGGTAACACTTTTGCCGACTAAACTGCTTCCGGCAGCTGCTATCTTGCTTCCTATCTGCACTTTATTTTCGGTAGAAGCCCTGTCGCGCCACGGCGCTCCGTCGTAAAGAACGGTTGCATAGAAACGCGGCTCGCGACCATTGTAGGGGTTATATTCGGGGTCGGACGTCAGCTGGGCTTGCGTAACAGCTCTGACATAGTTCTCTCCCGGCGTATATTTGTCCCATTTGAATGGCGTTCCGTCTTTCATCTCAAATTGCCTTACGAGGTCTTCTATTGGCTCATTGTTGCCCCAGCAGCTGTATCCGTTGGGTCCCCAATATAAGTTGTTATTGGCGCTATTACCTTGTTTGTTAAGATATTGAACGCCGAAAATTACTTCATCGTTCCACGCTCCTTTTTGCAGGAAAAGGTCGGTGTAATTATCCACGTAGGCTTGAAATTCTTCGTCGGACAATGTGGATGGAGGGTCGTCTGTCGTTCCGGCAAGTGCATAAGTGCCGTATTTGCCGTCAATTATATCCTTCGCGGCATTCTTTGCAGCCAATAATCTGTCATTAATGTTTCCACTCTGGAACGAGACCAGCGCATTCGTCGATTCATAACCGCCATTGGTCAATTTTCCTGCCACAAAGCTCAACAGTCTGGATTTCAGGGCGGCAGCGGCGCCTTTTGTAGCACGTCCCTGTTCAATATCCGTCTTCAGGGGCAGATCTGCAATAGCCTTATCGAGGTCAGATAGGATGAAATCAACCGTTGCTTGCAGAGTAGCTCTGGTCGGCGTTGAGAAGTCATCATCCAGATTGAATGTCTTATCCACGATGACAACGCCGCCGTAAGAGCGAAGCAAGTTGGTATAGTTGAACGCCCTGATAAAATAGGCTTCAGCTTTGATTTGCTTGATTTTTGCTTCTTCGACAGTTGTAGTTGTCGGTACGTCGTCTATTCCCCCCAACAAAGTGTTGACGTTCTTGATATTGCTGTAGTTAGACCATGTGATCCAGCTGAGACGAGAATCTACGGCGTCGCCAAATTGTCCGAGATAGCTGGGCGACAGAGTTCCTTTTGTGAAAGTTACGTTGCCCGCTCTATGGATATTGAGCAGTTCATCGGTAGATGACGACAGCAAATCTTCTCTCATTCCAAGCACATTGGATCCGGAACCGCCGATTGCATCATAGCATTGATACAGAAAGGCTTCTACGAGATTCACGTCCTGAAACAGAGATTCTTCGTTAAATGAGTCAACCGGGTCCTGGTCGAGTACGTTACATGAGCTTATCCCGAACAGGGAAACTATTGCCAAAATGTAACACTTATTGATTATCTTATTATTTTTCATATCTTTACAATATTATAGATTAGTAAATTTATCAGAAAGCCAGTTTTATTCCGATATTAAATGACTTCATAGCGGGATAATACTGAGGATTACCTATTTCCGGGTCATAATTTTTCTGTGCTGAATATAGCAGGAAAAGATTATAGCCTGTGGCATAGATATCTGCTCGTGCGAAGCCTATCTTTGACACAACGTTTCTGGGAACGGTGTAATTCAACACAACGCTCTTTAGACGCAGATATGCCATGTTGGCGAACCAGTAGGTACTTGAATTACTCAGATATGACCAGTACTGGTCGGCGCGATGGAAAGCCCTTGCTCTGTCCGAAGTGTAATTTTCGGGCGTCCAATTGTCGGTAGCCATCCACAGAAATACGTTTTGTCCGATACCACGGTTACCCTCGATTGCGCTCTTGTAGTAATTGCCCTGTCCCTGAGCCAGCAGCGACAGTGACCAGTTCTTGTAAGCAAGGTCGGCTTTGATACCGTAGAAAATTTCCGGAGCGTCCGTCTTGTCAAGCAGGATGCGGTCGTCGGCATCAATTTTCCCGTTATTATCAACGTCTTCAAAAATCACGTCGCCCGGTTTTGCACCTGACCAGTGAGGATAAGCGTCAACTTCTTCTTGAGTATGGAAAATGCCGATAGCATTATACACAAGCGCCGAACCGTAAGGATGTCCTGTTTCCCTTTGCCAAGAGACAGACCGTTCGGGTTCGTCCTTGAATACGACATTGTTATGCGCCCAGCTCAGATTGCCGGTCAAATCAAGCCTGATTTCGTTAGCTATCGTGGTATGAAAGCCTGCGTCAATTTCAATTCCTCGGTTATCCACGATGGCTATATTTTCGTCGGGCAAAGCCAGACCGGTAAATGCCGGCACGGATGCGTTCTTGGGAATCAAAATGTCGGAACGTCGGTTATAGAAAAATTCCGTGTTCAGGTGGAATTTACGGTTGAGGAACTGGGAGTCGAAACCGAAGTTATACGTGGTTTGTTTTTCCCACGTAATGTTGGGATTGGCGACCACAGACTGCGAAATCTTGGTAACGACATTTTTGTCGGTGCCCAGCGTTACTCCCGAACCGAGACTGTATTTATTAATGTATTGGAACGGGTTGCCCGGGTCCATACCCATTTGTCCGTATGTGGCTCTCAGCTTAAAATAGTCTATTACAGAAAGATTTTCTTTCCAGAAGTTTTCTTCCGAAGCACGCCATGCCAACATAACGGCAGGGAAATTACCCCATCGTCCTTCGGGCGCAAATTTTATTGAACCGTCGCGACGGAATATCAATTCGGCAAGATAGCGGTCTTTATACGTATAATTCAATCGACTGATCCACGACTGCCTTGCATAGATACTGACCCATCCCGAATTGGATTTATCTTTCTCGCCACCGGCGTCCAGAGCTTGAACGAGGTCGGAGATGAAATATTTACGGTATGCGTCGAAGCCGAACGAATTTTCATCATACGATTCAAATGCGCCGAAAAGCGAGAGATAATGGTCGCCGAAAGTTTTGGTGTAATTGGCGCTGACATTGATCATTTTCCGTCTGTAGCCCTCGTTTGCTTCCGTCAATTCGGGCGAGTCAATACCACGTTGGCGCGGCTCAAGTTCCATGCTCGTGATAAAGCCTTCGGAGTTGCGAATTGCCGAATCGTAATTGGCAAAATACAGCGTCCATGGCTTCTTGAATGTCTTTGAATTTTGATTGTTCACGTCATAATTAAAGAATGCGTCGATCGACAGCCCCGGCACCATAGGCGGTTTAAAAGAGGCTTTGAAAGTGATCTCGTTTTTATAGTTCGCCTGCTGCCTGTATCCTGCATCAAAACTTGTATTGACGACTGGATTGTAGCCGCCTTCAAAGTCAGGTCCGGGTTCGCCCGTGGGCCAGAAAGATGGCACCGTAGGAACAACCATTGTCGCCCATCCGACGAGATAATAAGTATCTGCCGTAGGATATTTCCGGTCGGTCAGGTATCCACCGTACAGCACAGATGTCTCCAGCCAGTCAGTAATGGGCATATCCAGCTTAACGCGGAGATTATACTGCTTGTACTTGGTGGATTCCTGCTGATACATAGCCTGATTTTCCTTGTAACCGAAAGATACATAATACCTTGTTTTGTCGATTCCGCCGTTAACCGATAAATTATGGCGCATATCGGTAGTCCAGTCTCTAACAAGGTCGCCCATCCAGTCCGTATTGGGATGTTCCCATGGGTCAACTCCGCTTTTGTAGAGTTCAATATCACGGTCTGAATAAAGACGGCTCACGCCTTCATACGTCTGATAATCACTAATGTATTGTGCATATTGCGCAGCATTTGCTACTTTCGGAAGTATTGTTGGAGTCTTGAATGCAGTGGAAAACTCGTAATTTAAATTGGCTTTTTTGCTGCTTGAGCCGCTTTTTGTGGTTACAAGGATTACGCCGTTTGCTGCACGCGACCCGTAAATGGCTGCCGATGCATCTTTCAGAACGGAAATACTTTCAATATCATTCGGATCGATTTCGTATAAACTCCGGTCGGGGATACCGTCAATCACGATTAGTGGCGCTGTTTTCGATCCTTTATCACCCAACGTCGTACGTCCGCGTATTAAGATGGTCGCTTCATCTTTTCCGGGCTCACCCGAACCTTGCATTACAATGGCTCCCGGCAAGCGACCTGAAATCGCATTCGTTACGTCAAAAGCATTGGAGGCTGCAATCTCCTCGCCCTGAATTGCAGATACGGCGCCAACAAGATTTTCTTTCTTTTGAGTGCCATATCCGACAACTACAATTTCCTCTAAGGTTTGATTGTCTTCTAATAACCTGATATTCAGAGAGTTACCCCCCCCCAATAGTGGATAAATTGACCTCTTGAGAAATATAGCCGATATAAGAGATCTGGACTGTAGCAGTGCCGGACACGGTCAGTTCAAATTTTCCGTCAATATCAGTAACCGTTCCGTTTGCAGTACCTTTTTCAAGGATGTTTGCACCAATGATTGGTTCGCCTTTGATGTCGGTAACCAATCCGGTGATTCTCTTGCCGGACTGTTGAACTTCGTCGGGTCCGGAAGATGTTGCAAGCGTGTTATCTGCAAATGAATATAACACGCACCCGATTAGCAGGTAAGATGCTAATCCCGTAATTCGTAAAATCTGTTTTAACTCATTTCTCATAAGTTTTGTCTGTTTAATAGTTAAATTTTTGTTTATTAATAAAATAGATGCCGACATGCGTGATGCTTCGGTAGGGTCTGTCGGCAGACCCGGATAAGAAGTAGTACTGTTTTAATCCATAGGCAAAGTCATTTAAATTATTAATTAAGTTATAGAAAGATATTGATAAAAATATCAGTTCGCAAATATAAAAATAATTTTCCGAATAACAATCATCCGGAGTAAAAAAAATCTAAAAAAATTCCAAAATTAGTCCACCAAAAATCCCGACATCTCAACGAACAGGTCGTCTGTTGTTGGGTTTAGGCGGAGGGCGGTGATGTTGCGAAACAGTTTTTCGGCTTGGCGCAGGATTTTGCTGCCGGTGAAGAGCGGGTCGTTGTCGTCGGCAGCGACGAAAACAGGCGCATTGAGTTTTTTTATCTGTCCTGCAGTCAGCAGTTTGGATATTTCCTTTTGCGGGATGGCATATTGACTTATCGGTTGTGGCGTTTCGGGTATTGAAGGTGTGCGCAAAATACATGAGGGGTTGACGAGCAGTAGCCGTTCGACCCTGAGCAGCGCGGTGCGGCAGAGTTGCAGCGCTATGCCTGCGCCAAACGAATAGCCGAACACGGCGGCGTTGTGTATGCTTAGTGCGTTCATCACGGCGGTTGCCCACGTGCCGTAATCGCCTGCCGACATACTGCGAGGGTATTCATAGCTGAAGCCGATACATCCCGGCACATCGGGCGCTACGAGCAGCAGCCGCTCCATATCAAAATGCTGTACGAAGGGCAGCAGTATTTGCGGATTGACGACATTGTTGCCGCAGAACGCCATCACGGGCTGTCCCGACGGATTGCCGTAGAGCACGACGTGGGTGTCGCCGAAACTCGTCTCGACCATACGTTCGCTGAGGGGCACGGGTGTGTCGATGAGGCACTTGCGATAGAGGTTATGAAGCAGGTGCCGCGCGTCGAGCGAATGATATACTGTCGGTTTGAACGAGTCCATTGGTTTGTGAGCTGTTATTTTCTGAATAGATACCTGATGCAGCAGATTACAAGCCTGACGCCTATTGACAGGGCATAAAGCCCGATGCCTATGACGATGACCCATATCAGTTGCGTCCACGCCTCTTTCCATTCGGTTTTATATACTATGATGGCGATGATATTCGTCAGGAAAGCGACCGCGATGGCGGCGATGAGCCAGCGCAGTTCGCATTTTTGCTGTTTTGCTGTAAAAACTATGTCTTTCATTTTATGCAAAATTATAGTACGGGATTTTATATTCGTCGGGGAAGGTGATGCTGCGCTGTTCGTCCATCGACTGCAGACCGAGCAGGGCAAGGACTGATGAATAGTAGGCTTCTTCGACAAGATTTTCAGCCGGACGACCGGTTACGGCAGCAGTGCAGAAGGCTTCGAGCAGCTCTTTCGAGCCGTCGCCTGCCGCTCCGACCGACGACTCGCCCGATGTGGTAGAGAAATTGTCGGTGATGAAGTAGCCGGTATTTTTTGATGCCGTTTCGGGCACCCAGCTTGGTCCGGCGAAGGCTACATTGTCAAAAATCTTATGTTCTATCTGATTGATAAGCTGCATAATACCTGGCGCGGGCGCTGCTTCTTCAAAGTAATATTTGCCTTTTTCCGGCTCCATCGTTCCGTTGCTGCACAGGATTTCTTCTTCAAGTCCGAAAAATTTGTTTGAAATGATGGATTCGTAATTCATTTTCACTCCGTTGGCGAAGCGATATATCAGGCTTACGTTGTCATACACTTCGCGTCCGTCTTTCCAATAAACGATGTCGCCATAGCCGGTTACGGTGTCGGGGATCATCCGCATCGCCCAGTTGCCGACCTGCAGCTGATGAGTGGCAAGCTCGGTCATCAGTCCGCCCGAATATTCCTTGTAGAGCCGCCAGTTTATTTTGCGTTCAAATTCGGGCGAGGGCACTTCGCGTCGCCAGTCGTTGTTACGAAACCAGTAAGCTCGTATGCCGCTGATGACGCCCAGTGTTCCTTCGTGAATCATCTCCATCGCGCGGATATATTTGCTGTCGAAGAGGCGTTGCTGCCCGATATACAGCACTTTGCCTGATGCTTTGTAGGCGCGGTACATCGCGAGGCAGTCGTCGGGCGTCATTGCCATCGACTTTTCGCACATCACGTGTTTTCCGGCGCTCAGCGCGTCGATGGTGATATGTGCGTGGGCATAGAGCGGGGTAGCTATCAGTACGGCGGGGATATCCTTGCGGTCGAGAGCTTCGCGATAGTCGCTGCACGTCTTCGCCAACGGCACCATTGCGGCTGCCTGTTGCAGGTGCGGCGGGTAGTTGTCGCAGAGCAGCGCTATCTCTACATTATTCATTGCCAGCAGGTTCTGGATATGGAACTGTCCGCGCGAGCCGGTGCCTATAATTGCAATTTTCAGCTTGTCGCCTTCGGCAATAGCCTTTTTTTCATCGGCGCTGCACGATTGCAGCCATGGGAACGAAGCCATAGCGATGCCGCTGCCACTTATAGCCGCGCCCATATTGCGGAAGAAATCTCTGCGGCTCAATGTTTCTTTTTCAGATGTGTTCATTATCTTGATAATGTTATTGTTAGTCTGCCGTTTATCAGCAGTTATATATCCGGTATTCGTCGATCGCGAAGTTGCGCAGCCAGCTTTCCGGCTCGGCAGCATCGACCATCAGTGCTGTTGTCAGCGCTTCGGCGTCAACGGCGTCGGCTGCCACGACTACTGCCATACGCTGTTCGTCAACCATCTCGCCTGTCGAAGGGCGTACGATGTGAGCTGTGTGCGACGGCATATTGCCTGATACCGACATCGCCGTGTCGCGCAGGCGTATTTCGCCAACGCGCCGGTGGTCGTAAGGATTGTCAATGCCGACCGACCAGCAGTCGCCGTGAGGATGCGTCCCAAGGGCAAGCACCGAGCTGTCGCCGAAGTTCACTAACGCACGGTCGATGCTATGCTGTTTCAGCAGCTCTCCGACCCGTTTCAGGGCATAGCCTTTGGCATATCCGCCGAGGTCGAGCATAGCGTCGGAGCGCAGGAAGACCGTTTTGGCTTTCGTATCAAATTCGACCTGCTGCCACCGTCCAAGCGCCGCGTCAAAGCGTCCTTCCGTCAGGCTGTTGTATCGCCGACAGTCCATCAGCGCATCCCACAACTCATCTTTCATCCCTACGGGATAGATCACCCCATCGCGATTGACGGCATAAAGATCGCTGTCGGTCGCAAAACGGTTCATCATCCGTTCGAGACGGCGCACTTCGGCTACAAGGCTTTGCCATAAGCTTTCGAGCCTGTCGGCATCGTCGCCAAAGAGCAGCGCGTCGAGCCGTGTCCCCATCGCTTTGGGAACGGAGCCGTGAAACAGCTGCGACGACGGATAATAGTTGGTGTACATACTCGTTTGGTTTGCACCGTCATTTCTTTTGACAGGGCAAAATTAAGAATAGTTTTTCATTTGGCAAAGTATTAAGCAAAAAAAAACGGGGCAATTCCCAACCGGAAATTGCCCCGCAGAATAGAATTAAGGTATGAAAATCTTCGTAATAGAACTGTTTAGTTGCAGAATGTAAACGCCGTGTGACAACTGCACGGCAGCATTTGTGCCCGAAGACACGTTCGTGGTTTTCACTAATTCTCCCAGAAT
>JAISTS010000014.1 GCA_031272455.1 Tannerella sp.
ATTTTTTCGGGATTTGCGTTTGGTTTATCTATCTTATTGATAGCGAATACGATAGGAACGCCTGCTACGGATGCGTGATTGATTGCTTCGATGGTCTGCGGCATCACGTTGTCGTCTGCTGCGACTATAATTATCACAATATCAGTTACTTTAGCTCCGCGTGCACGCATAGCCGTAAACGCTTCGTGTCCCGGAGTGTCGAGGAACGTGATATGGCGTCCGTTCTTCAGCTTGACGTTGTAAGCGCCGATATGCTGTGTTATGCCGCCTGCTTCGCCTGCTATCACGTTGGCATTGCGGATGTTATCGAGCAGCGATGTCTTACCGTGGTCAACGTGTCCCATCACCGTGACAATCGGCGGACGCGGCACATAGTCTTCGGGATTATCCTCTTCTTCCTTAATCGTTTCAGCTACTTCGGCGCTTACATATTCGGTTTTGAAGCCAAACTCGTCGGCGACGATATTGATAGTTTCTGCGTCAAGTCGCTGATTGATAGACACAAAAATACCGATGCTCATACAGGTCGCAATGACTTTCGAGACAGGTATATCCATCATATTGGCGAGGTCGTTGGCGGTAACAAATTCGGTCAGCTTCAGTACTTTGCTTTCGCGTTCTTCCTGTTTTTGCAGTTCCTGTTCGCGTTTTTCGGCAGCGTCGCGTTTATCTTTGCGATACTTTGCGCCTTTGTTTATCTTTTTATCTTTGTTTGTCAGGCGCGCCAACGTTTCCTTAACCTGTTTCTGGACATCTTCTTCGTTGATCTCAGTCTTGAAAGGCTTACGTTGTCGGTCTTTGTCTCTCTTATCGCCCCCACGGTCGGAACGCCTGTGTGCGCCTTGCTGATGTTGCGGGGCATTCGGATCAACAGCGCCGGTCTTGAAGCGTTTGCGTTCTTTTCTTTTGCTTTCGTCGGTTTGTCCGGGTTGAGTAACGTGGTGCGGTTTCTGACTTGCCGCTTGTTTTGCAGCAGCAAGTTCTTTTTGTTTTCTTTCGCGATCCTTGCGCTTTTCTTCCTTCGATTTCTTGGGTGGGCGCGTTTTCTCGTTGATCGTGTCCAAATCTATTGTGCCAATAATTTTTGGCTGCGGTTTATTTTTATATTTTATGCGGAACACGCTGTCTTCCTGTTGTTTGGGCGGCGTTGGCTGTTCGGCGGCAGGCTGTTTTTTCGTCTCAGCTTGTGCGGCAGGCGGCGTAACAGGTTTATCCTGAGCCTGTTTAGTCTCTTTCGCCGGTGCAGGAACTTTTTGTTCGGGTCGTTCCGGTTTTTGTTCGGTCTTTTCGGGAGCAGGAACGGGTTTGGGTTCCTGTTTCGGTTCGGGTTTCTGTTCCGGTTTTTGAACAGGTTTCGGAGCGTCTTTATGCGTTTCTTTCGGCACGTCTTTTTTCGGCGTTTCCGGTTTAACCTCCTGTTTTTGTTGCCCTTCGTGTTTCTTTTCGTGGTGTTTGCCTTTTTTGTCGTCATGTTGTGGCGGCAGGTCGATATGACCCTTAGGCACGATTTTCGGTTTGATGTCGTCAGGTACAACAGTCTTGATTTCAGCAGGTTTTGCCGGTTCCGGTTTATTCTCTTCGGCTGCAGGTTTGGGTGCAGGCACAGGTTTGGGTGTCGGTTCGGGTCTATGCGTCGCGACAGGCTGAGCGGGCACGGCAGGTTGCGCAGGCTGATCCGTCTGAACAGGCGGGGCTGGCGGCAACTGCGGCGCGGCAGGCTGCTTCTGCTTCTCAATCAGCAGTCTGCGTTCAGCCTCGGTCAGATCTTTCGCAAATTCGGCAACGAGCATTTCAAACTCCTCGTCGCTGATTTTCGTGTTAGGATTTTCTTCGACCGTACGACCTTTGCGACGCAGAAATTCGGCAACTGTGCCTATTCCTACATTCAAGTCTCTGAGTACTTTGTTTAACTTTATGGGCATATTTTCGTTTACGGTTATTCTACTTCTTCGCTCGGTTCCTCGTCGTGTGGCGCTTCAGTTTCTTCTTCAGTATCTGTCTCGCTTTCAGCAGTTTCCTGAGGCTCGCTCATCGGAAGTTCTTCTTCCTGAGGCGCTGTCGGCTGTGGTTCGACGGGAGGAAGCTCGTCTTCAAATTCGGCACTCAGTATGGCAAACAATTCGTCAACCGTTTGCTCTTCGAGGTCGGCTTTGTCTATTATTTCCTGTTTACTCAATGCGAGAACGGCTTTAGCTGTGTTGCAACCTATGCTTTTCAGCGCTTCGATTACCCATTCATCTATTTCATCGCTGAACTCGTCTATCATTATGTCTTCTTCACCCGAATCGTCGATATCGCGGAAGACATCTATCGAATAATCTGTCAGCATACCGGCAAGTTTGATGTTAAGTCCGCCTTTACCGATAGCCAGCGACACTTCGTCGGGACGCAGGAAGACGTCTGCCTTGCGCTCGTTTTCGTAAACGTTGATATTGGTTACTTTAGCCGGACTTAATGCTCTCTGTATGAACAGTTTGATGTTGGATGTGTAATTTATGACGTCGATATTTTCGTTACGCAGCTCACGGACAATTCCGCGTATGCGCGAGCCTTTCATACCGACGCAGGCGCCCACGGGATCGATGCGGTCGTCGTACGACTCAACGGCGATTTTCGCCCTTTCACCAGGGATGCGGGCTATGGCTTTTATCGTTATCAAGCCGTCGTTGATTTCGGGCACTTCAAGCTCGAACAGCCTCCGCAAGAAATCGTTATGTGTTCGCGACAGGTAGATTTTCGTGTTGTTGTTGTCGTTTTCGACTCGTACAACTATTGCGCGTACAGACTCGCCTTTGCGGTAGAAATCGCCGTTTATCTGCTCGTATTTGGGCAGCAGCAGCTCGTTGTCATCGTCGTCGAGCAGCAACACTTCTTTTTTCCATACCTGATAAACGTCGGCAACGACAATCTGTCCTATCATCTCCTTGTAGCGGGCAAACAGGTTATCTTTCTGTAAATCAAGAATTTTTGATGCCAGAGTCTGGCGCAGGTTAAGGATGGCACGCCGTCCAAAGTCTTCAAAATGCACCTCGTCCGTTACCTCTTCTCCTATGTCGCAGTCGGGGTCCATTTCTTTTGCCTCGCTGATGCCAATCTGAAAATTAGAATCTTTCACGGTCCCGTCTTCGACGACAATGCGGTTGCGCCATATCTCAAAATCACCCCTCTCGGCGTTGATTATAATGTCATAATTCTCGTCTGTCCCGAACATTTTTGCTATCACGTTCCGGAACGACTCCTCAAGGACGTTTATCATCGTCTCTTTGTCAATGTGTTTCAACTCCTTGAATTCCTGCAAGGTGTCAATCAAACTGGCTTGTTCTGCTTTTCTTGCCATATCCGTATCTATTAAAATCGTATAATATTTTTTGCATATTTTATCTCCTTGTAGCTGAAGGGTTTATCTTCGTAAACTGTCGTTTTGCGCTTTGCGCCTTCGGCTTTTTTCATTTCCGCAACGCTCACCACTATGCCATCGTCGTCAGCCGATTTCAGCACACCGGTAAATTTTCCGCCGGATTTTAACATAATTTCAATTTCGTTGCCCGTATTTTTTACATACTGACGCGCGATTTTGAACGGCGAAGTAATTCCAGCCGAGCCTACTTCGAGTTCGTAATCTTCGGCGTCGCGGTCGAAGCGCTCCTCGATGTACCGGCTCAAAGCCGCACAATCATCTATCCCTACCGACCTGTCGCTGTCAATTTCTACAACTATCTGGTTGTCAGGGCTGACTAATACTTCAACAAGATAACATTCCGTCGTTTTCAGGAATGTTTCAGCCGCCTTTGCGACTTCATTTTTGTCTATCATCGCCATATAAAAATAAGGGGGACTTTAGGTCCCCACCTCCGTGCGTGCTTCGTTTCGGACTGCAAAAGTATAAAAAAAATCTGAATTTGCAAAAAAAGTAACCTTTTTTCTTTTTCGTATTCATTTTTTTTGTATCTTGTCGGCGCAAAAGTTTTAAAAACGATGATGAAAAAAGAGAAATTTCATATCGAATACGTATTCGACAAGGTTTCCGCACACAGTCTATGGAACCATCTGACAACGGCGCTGGGGCTTTCGTCCTGGTTTGCAGACGAGGTCGCTATCCAGGGCGAGCACTATACTTTTTCGTGGAAAAAAGAAAAGGAAGAGGCTGTCGTCCTTGAATCGCGACCCGAAACGCGCATCCGTTACCGCTGGCTGAATGAAGACGATGAAGAGTCGTACTTCGAGTTTATGATACATAATATTGAGCTTACCGGTTCTAAGGCGCTGGAAATCACCGATTTCGCCGAGCCTGACGAGAAAGCTGACGCTATAGCGCTATGGGATTCGCAGGTCGATACTCTCAAGCGCACTTTAGGCATCTGAATGATTTTTCTATGCTCCAAATCGCGACTTTGTCCGCGAATAATACTATTTTTGCAGTCTGTTAGGAATGACGATGAGAATTAAGAGATTGTATATTTTCCTGCTGAAGACTTTCGTACCGCTGTTTTTTATGACCTTCGGTATATGCCTTTTTATCGTCCTGATGCAGTTTCTCTGGAAATATGTTGACGAGATGGTAGGGAAAGGACTGAGCGTCAGCGTGCTCGGCGAATTTTTCTTTTATGCCGCGCTCTCGTTTGTGCCGATGTCGCTGCCTCTTGCCGTGCTGCTCGCTTCGCTGATGGCTTTCGGCAATCTGGGCGAACAGTTTGAGCTGTCGGCGATGAAAGCGTCGGGCATCTCGCTGCAGTCGATAATGAAACCGCTAGTCATCCTGCTCGTCTTTGTATCGGTCGGTTCGTTCTGTTTCCAAAACTACATAATCCCGTCTTCGCAGGTGAAAATGTGGACTTTACTGTTCTCGATGCGTCAAAAATCGCCCGAACTGGAAATTCCCGAAAGCACGTTTTACAGCGAGATACAGGGCTATAATATTTATGTCCGCGAGAAGGAACGCAACGGTCTGCTGCGCGATATGATGATTTACGACTATTCGCAAGGCTTTAGTAATGCGCAGGTTACGGTCGCCGATTCGGGACGGATAAAAATGTCAACCGACAAACTGCATCTCATCCTCTCGCTATGGAACGGCGAGGCGTTTGAACCGCTTTCAAAGCAGGACAACCGCACAAATCAGCCCGAAGCAGTGCCCTATCAGAAAGAAATGTTCGCCTACAAAGAGTTGCTGATTGAGTTCGACGCCAACTTCAACCGCGCCAACGAGTCGATGCTTCAAAACCGTTATATTGGCAAGGGTATCAGCGACTTACAACTGTCTATCGACTCGATGACTATGCGCTCCGACAGCATCAAAAGCGAATATGCACGCCAGCTCTACACGGCGTCGTACCGCAAATCGCTCCGACAGTATTCCATCCCCGACGACAACAGCTCGCGACGACGTACGGAAACATCGGTTGACGACATAGATTTTTACAAAATATTCGCCGCCAAATCGGCAGGAGCGCAACTGTCGGTGCTGTCGCAAACCAAAACCTCGTTCGACCGCGTAAGCAGTGAGTATCACTTCAATACGCTCGTCGTCGCTAACGAAGAAAAGGAAATACGCCGACATCACACCGAGATGCACAAGAAATTCACCCTCTCGTTAGCCTGCCTGATATTCTTTTTCATCGGCGCTCCGCTCGGCTCCATTATCCGCAAAGGCGGGCTGGGTATGCCGGTCATCATTTCTGTCGCCTTCTTTGTCGTCTATTATATCATTGACAGAATAGGTTTTACGATGGCGACAAACGGGATGTGGCATCCTTGGGAAGGGATGTGGTTCAGCTCCGCCATCCTCGCTCCGCTCGGCGCTTTCCTTACTTGGAAGGCGGCGCACGACTCGGTGCTGCTCGACAGCGAAGTGTATCTCGATAAAATCAAGAAATTCTTCGGCAAAAGCATCGCCCGCAAAGTCGAGAAAAAAGAGGTTATAATGTATAACCTTGATTATGAGGCGTATAAAACTCGCGTCGGAGCGCTGTTCGGCGAAGTGGACGATTATCTGAAGACCGTCGGCAGGTGGATTCCTTACCTGAAGTTCTGGCGTAACGCCGGCGAAGATGCGCGGGCGATGAAGATAGCCGACGACGTGGAAGCCATAGTTGAAGAAGGCAATAATTCGGAGCGTAACCTCGTCATCAACAAGCTGATAGACTTTCCTTTCGTCGGACATTACAGGCTCGTCAAAGGGCTGTCTGCTCACAGGCAGGCTTGCGTCGTGTTCGGATGGATTCTGCCGCTTGCCCTGCCCGTTTACCTGATAGCAATGTTCGGACGGCGCTATCTTTTCCGCGATATCCGCATTGTGCACCGTGTGAGCGACGAATTACTTGAAATAATCACTGATAAATAAGATATTATGTACCAACTAAATACAATAGAAGAAGCAATAGAAGATTTTCGTGAAGGCAAATTCCTGATAGTTGTTGACGACGAAGACCGCGAAAACGAAGGCGATTTCATCATCGCAGCCGAGAAGATCACCCCCGAAAAAGTCAATTTTATGATGACGCACGGGCGTGGAGTGCTTTGTGCGCCGATAACCGAAGAACGTTGCGCCGAGCTTGAGCTGGAGATGCAGGTCGTGCACAACACTTCGATGCTCGAAACGCCATTCACCGTTACCGTCGATAAGCTCGGCGACGGCTGCACGACAGGCGTCTCGATGTTCGACCGTGCACAGACCATCCTTGCGCTTGCCAATCCCGAAACTAAGCCCTCCGATCTCGGGCGTCCGGGGCATATAAATCCGCTTCGAGCACGTTCTCGCGGTGTTCTGCGCCGTTCGGGACATACCGAGGCTACGGTCGATATGGCTCGGCTGGCAGGGCTGTATCCCGCCGGCGCCCTTATCGAAATTATCAACGACGACGGCACGATGGCGCGACTGCCGCAACTGATGGATGTCGCCGCGCGTTTCGGCATCAAAATAATTTCTATCCACGACCTGATAGCCTATCGTCTTCGTACCGAGTCGCTTGTCGAGCGCGGCGTCGAGGTAGTTATGCCCACGCGCTACGGCTCATTCCGGCTGATTCCTTTCCTCCAGAAATCGACCGGATTGGAGCATATTGCGCTTATCAAAGGCGAAATCAGGCACAACGAACCGGCTCTCGTGCGCGTACATTCGTCGTGCGCTACGGGCGACATCTTCGGATCGCTGCGCTGCGAGTGCGGCGAACAGCTTCATCGCGCTATGGAAATGATTGAAAAAGAGGGACGTGGAGTGCTCGTTTACCTCCGACAGGAAGGACGGGGAATAGGACTGATGGAGAAAATCAAAGCCTACAAACTGCAGGAAGAAGGGCTGGATACGGTTGATGCCAACCTGCATCTCGGTCATCAAGCCGACGAGCGCGATTATGGCGTTGGCGCGCAAATACTTCGACAGCTGGGCGTTACGCAGATGCGGTTGATCACCAACAATCCCGTCAAGCGCGTAGGACTTGAAGCCTACGGACTGACGGTTGTCGAAAATGTTGCGATAGAAATCGCCCCCAATCCCTATAACGAGTTCTATATGAAGACAAAAAAAGAACGTATGGGGCATATCCTGCGGAATATCAAATAGACGTTCTTTCGCGCGCGTACATTATATATATATTATTAGGTGCACGGTGGAACGGTACACGGTGCCTTTGTGGTTGATTATCCCTATAACGCCGATTGCAAATTGGTGCGTGAGCAGGTGAGGATTTATTAAAATTATCATCCGTTACGTTAATTTATAATAAGCTGTATATTAAATACTTAAAATCGAAAAAAATCCATTTTTCGCGATACTTCGTATTGAAAAAACGCTTTATCTTTGCTACGATATTTATAGAAAAGATATGAAGGTTATCAATTTCCCGTCAGAGCCAATGCCTCGTGCGGTTAATTCGCAGAAGGCGATGTCGCAGCTGAAAAATGCAGTTGCGACATCGTTCTGCGCCCTATCTATCTATCTATCTATCTATCTATCTATCTATCTGCACTTTAACGTCGTGCTGCGGCATTGACGACCCGCCCTGTCCTGTGGAGGGCAGGTGGGTAAAGGTCTGCCTCGATTGGAGCGAATCGCTGCTCGACGAGTATGAGACCTCCGATGCCAGCGTCTGGTTTTTTCCCGAATCGGGCGAAAAGCCGAAAGTGCTATATACCAATTTCACCCTCGACAGCATTTATCTGCCGCGCGGCTGGTATCGCGTGCTTGCTTTCAACGGCACGGCTCAGAGCGGCTCGCATCCCTATCTCGAATTTCGTGGCACCGACCGCTACGACACTTTTGAGGTCTATACCAAGCGCATCAGCCCTCAGGAGCGGTTTGCCTCGAGCGTGAGCGGCAATGAGCAGGCTTCGTATTCGCCCGACATACTGTCGGTTGCGCGTACCTCTTTTTATGTTTTCAGAAACGCAGAGACGACCGTCCGTCTCAGTCCGCGACCGATAACGGGTTTGCTGCGTGTCGCCGTCCGTATTCAGGATATGCAATACGCGGCTGAACACAGCAACGCGCTGTCAATTAGCGGAATGGCTGAGAGCGTGTTTCTTGCAACCGGACGCACGGGCGCGACGACAACCACGCATTATGCCGCGCTCACTCACCGAGTGTTCGATGTCGAAAACGGCGTCGCGACGGCTGACGGCACTATGCAGGCGACGCTCACCACTTTCGGCTTGCCCGCGACGGCTTCCAAAAACATTCTCCTGCTCTCGTTCTTGCTGCGCAACGGCTCGCTCTATCCGGTCGAGCGCAATGTTACCGACAAATTCACGCGGCAGGACGGCGACACGGCTTCGGGTTTGCCCTTCGATCTGTTTCTCAATGTCGGCTTCGACGGCTTTCCGGTTGTTATCCCCGAAACGCCTGCGGGCGATGCAGGGCTGGATGTCGGCGTGCAAGACTGGGGTCCGACAGTGGATATTATTCAAAAGATTTAGAAAACAAACCAAAATAAGTATTATTTAAACAAATTGTCCAATTTAATTTTGATTGAAATGAAAAAAGTAGTTTTATTTATCAGCGCCGCTCTTGCGGCATTTGTAATGGCTTCCTGCTCGCAGGAGGATGCCATCGAAACCGAGGTTTCGAAAAATAAGGTTATCAGTTTCAGCGCTTACATTAACAGGCAAAGTCGCGCATCCGACGCAACCGCGACCACTTTGCAAAGCGCAAACCTGAAAGTCATCGCGTATGAAACCGACGCTACGCCCTGGGCTTCGTATAACGTTACCGATGCGCAGCAAACCCTTTTTATGGGGTCAATTGATGCATCGAAAGTGATTTCGACGATGAATGTAAGCTATTCGGGTGGATGGACTTACTCTCCCTTAAAGTTCTGGCCCGGCAACGATGGCAAAGTATCATTTTTCTCGTATAACGGTACAGGTCTGGTAACAAAAATGGGTGCGAACGCAGGCGCCGGAGCTGCGCCAAATATAAGAGTGTTAGTTCCTGACGCTGTTGCAGACCAGAAAGACCTTGTCGCTGCCACTCTTATTGACCAGTCTGAAAGCACGAACGGCGGGCAGGTGAATTTTACGTATAAGCATATCCTGTCGAAAATCGGATTTAAAGCGAAAACCTCGTCCGATGTTTCATCTTCCGGCATTACCTCCGTCGTTGTCAAGTCGTTGAAAATTAAATATAAGGCTTCGACGCTTGCTGCTGTCGGGTATTACACATTCCCATCTGCAAACGGAGATGATGGTTCATGGTACGTTGCAACTGGTACATATCATACCACTGCGGGTGAAACGCTGAATACGAGCAATGTATCGCTTGCCCTCGACGGTACTACTCTTACGCAACTTAACGACGACGACAAGTTCCTGATGCTTGTTCCGCAGAACGTCGTCAAAGGCGATTTGCTGATGGATATAACTTATACGATAGCCTTCGGCGCGGATACGCACGACATCTCGCTCACGGGCGTGGAGCTTGAAGCCATTGCGTCGCCCATGCTGCAAAACACGCAGTATATGTACAATCTGATCATCTCTGCCAATGCAGTTGCTTTCGGCACAATGTCGGTAAGCGCCTGGCAGGATGGGTCGGGAATTGATCAGGGGGTGTGAAATTGATACTGAA
>JAISTS010000032.1 GCA_031272455.1 Tannerella sp.
TACGCAGGACTTGAATTTTCGCCAATCACCTATCTGATAGGTGCGTGTATTGACGCTACCGATTACGAGATGAGCAACGACGAGGCTTGCGACATCTACCGCAAACCCGAAGTAAAAGAGATTTTCGAGCGGTACGGCACGGAAATTGAGGGCGACCCGCGAGAATGGCAACTTATCGAGGAACTTGCACCGTTCTTTGAACAGTATAAAAACAAAGATGTTGTATAGATCGAATTTTGAATAAAAACATCTGATTATCAGGCGCATTTAGCAAAATCTTTGCCAACGACACGCGCATCCATTGCGTCAGAAGCGAATGGTTGCAGCATTGCGGCTATGCCCGATGTTGTCAGGTCGCGATTGAGCCATCGTGTTTCGTCGGCTTTTGAGAGAATTACGGGCATACGGAAGGGATTCTTGACGCCGTTATGTATTTTGGCGCAAAGTGTATTGGCGGGGACGGTGAGGAGTGAGAAACACATAATCTAAACCGTTTTAGGGAAATCTTCGTATCTTGTTGTATAGCAAGGCGAAAGCCGTTCCTGTTTTATTTTCCACTTCTTGCCGTCGCCCATCACTGCTAATTTGAGTGTGTTGCGTCCGTAACGGTCGTTTGTGGTGTCAAGAACAGTCATCAGGCGGCGATGCTTTTCGCGGTCAACCGTATCGAACAGGTTAGCCTGCACTTCGCTTTTACGGTAAATGTCCATCAGCATCACGCCCGCTTTCTTGTACTTATAGCCCTGACGGTAAATCTTGCGCAGTCCATCGAGCGCATAATCAGTGATTTCCATTGTCGAATCAGAGGCAACAGGCAGATTCATAATGATATGCTGACTGTATTGCGGCAGGTCTTCGCGGAAAGGGTTGGTGTCAACAAAGACGAGTACCGATTTGGCGCAACATCTTTGCTTACGCACTTTGGCAGCACACATAAATGCGTAATTAGCAACGGCTTCACTTATGGTCGGCAAGTCTTCAATCATCTGTCCGAATGAACGTGAAACCATTATTGACTGCTTGTCGCGCGGCTCCGTTTCCATTGTAATACAGGGCGTTCCGTGCAATTCGCTCCACGTCCGCTCGCCCATAACGGTCATGTGTTTTCGTACCCAATCGCGCGGCAGTTGCGTGAAATCATAAGCCGTGTTGACCCCCATTGCAATAAGGCGTTTAGCGTATCGCCGACCTATCCCCCAAACGTCGCCTATTTCAGTCTTTTTCAGAGCTTTGATGCGTTTTTCGTCCGTGTCAATCATACAAACGCTTTGATATGCTTTGTACTTTTTCGCAAACTTGTTGGCTACTTTGGCAAGCGTTTTTGTTGGCGCAACGCCCACCGAAACGGGTATTCCTGTTCCCTGACGCACCGTATAAGCCAATTTCAGACAGTGTTCACGCAGATTGACGCACTCGAATCCGTGAAAGTCGAGAAACGCCTCGTCAATAGAATAATCTTCAACAGAAGGGGAAAAATGAGAAAGTAATCCTTTAATTCTCAATGACATATCGGCATAAAGCACGAAATTGGTAGAAAAAACCTGTACATTATGCTGCCGGACAAGATTTTCAATCTCGAAAAAGTTTGCTCCCATCTTGATACCCAATGCCTTTGCCTCATTACTCCGAGCAATGGCGCAACCGTCATTGTTACTCAACACGATGACCGGTTTGCCGTCGAGCCGCGAATCGAACACGCGCTCGCAAGAGCAGAAAAAGTTGTTGGCATCAACGAGGGCATACATAGTCAGAACTTTTTGATTGAGAATTTCAGCACGCCCCAACGTTTCAGTTCTTCGCCTTTGCGAACGGTAATTGTCGGGAAATCAGGGTTTGACGAAATCAAACTAACGTTTTCACCGTGATATTCAAGCCGTTTCAAGGTAAACTCGCCATCAATTGAGAACACGACAATGGATTTATCGTATGGCTCTTCCAATTTGTCAATCACAAGCAAGTCGCCTTTGCAGATGCCGTCGCCCGCCATACTGTCGCCGCCTGCGATGAGACAAAACGTTGTCTCTTTGTGTTTTATAAGCAACTTGTTGAAGTCAACGCCTTTTTCGATATAGTTATACGCCTCGCTCGGAAACCCCGCCGCGACTTCGCCGCAAACAGGAATTTCTATTGACATCAGCTCATCGGCAATCGGGATGAGCTTGTTCAGTTCCGTATTAATTATTCGTTCTTGCATACGGCAAAAATACGAAAAAAATTGATATCCCGCAAAACTATGTACCATATTCGGAAATCTTCAATATATTTGTAGCGCACTTAAATCATAGTACTTTTCTGTTAATTTAACCATAAAAATGCTGCCTACCTTTGCAGTGCTTTATATTAATTAAATTATAGGAGATACAATCATGAAATGGGAAAATGTTCACATCTTCATTAGCAGCACGTTCAACGAATGGCGCGAAAAGAAAGTGCCGTCCAAAGGCAGACCCGTTTACCATTACCGCGCGACATGGGACGCAAAGGCGCGTACACCGCTGCAAAAGGAACTCGACCGGCAGGCAGCCGTTCTGCAGGTTGCCGACGAAGTAGTTGTCAAACACGAAGCCGACGCGACAGTCAACGAGCGTTTAGGGCTTATTGACCGTACTTATCATACGGAGAATAACCGTCTGTATGTCAGCAAGAAATACCGTAAGGATATTCGTGATGAGCGCAAGACGCCACAGCCTGTTTATATTCTTGGTGTCTGTCGTTTCGGGCATGATTCGGGCGCTGCGCTGCTCAGGGACGGCAAATTAATCGGCGCGATAGAGGAGGAGCGTCTTAACCGCGACAAGCACACGAGGGTCTATTTCCCCGTTGAATCGGTGAGATACCTTTTGCGCAATCATAATGTGTCGTGGGATGAAATCGCTCATCTTACATTCACGTTCGACTATAACTTTTTCCGTGAGACGCCCGGCAGCATCTCGCCTCGCGACGCTTTTTTCCGTCGCGTCGGATGGGTGGGAAGCACTAAGGGAGAGTATGACACAGACCGCTTGGAAGCCTTTCTGAAGCAGTTTGCAGCGTCTTTCGGTTCAACTTACGTACCGCCTGTTACCTTTGTGAAGCACCACAAATGCCATGCTGTTTCGGGTTGGCGGACAAGTCCATTCGGCGATGTCCCGACGCTGATTTTCAGTATCGACGGGCGCGGTGAAAACGACAGCACGACAGTCTGGCAGACTACAGGCGGCAAACTGACCAAAATCGCAGGCACCGAGCATCCCGATTCTCTGGGGCAGATTTACGAATATACTACCGTATATCTTGGTTATAAGCGTTTTGACGAGGGCAAGGTCATGGGGCTGGCGCCTTACGGGAATCCCCTTTATCGACAGGATGCTGCGGGCAGAGCGCAGGAAGAGGCGCGGGTAAAGGAATTGCGGGACGTGGTGAACAAATTGCTCGTTTTTGAACCTGAAACGGGTACTTTCAGTGTCAATCGCGAAGATATTGATTTTATGCACTATCAGTTAGACAAGCCCGGATATTCGGAAGTTTTCCGTAAAAAAATATCTCATCTGACGCCACCGTTAGCACAGGGTGAAGGCGGCTCAAGGCTTGACCCCGACAATGCGGCGCACCGTCCATATTTCAATTTTGCATACGTAGTACAGGAAAAAATTGAGGAGATAATTCTTGAGATGGTGAAGCATCATCGACGGCAGACCGGCATAGAGCATGTCATAATGGTTGGCGGACTGGCGCTTAACATATCGACGAACAAGCGTATAATCCATTCGGGGACAGTTGACGCCTCGAAATTTTACGTGCCGGCATTTCCGGGCGACGACGGTACGCCGATTGGTGCGGCGCTCTCGGTAGCCGAGGAAGAATACGGACTTGAAGTAACCAACCGCATTGAGAATGTGTCGTTTGGCAAAACATATTCGCAGGAAGAGACAGAGCAAACCTTGAGGGAGTTTGGTTTGAAGCCGGACAGGGATTACGTCTTAATAAACGGGCAGGAAGAGTTGATAGAGGCTGTCGCCGACAGTCTGGAGCAAGGTCAGACAGTAGCATGGTTTCAGGGCGGGTGCGAACTTGGACCGCGGGCGCTTGGCAACCGCAGTTTGCTGCATCTGTTGACCGACCCGGACGGCAATCGCAAGGTGAACGAAATAAAAGGTCGCGAGTGGTGGCGTCCCTCGGCGCTGTCGATACTCGAAGACAGTGCGCCGGAGTATATGCGCGACATAGTGAGGTCGCCGTTTATGACTGTCGGTTTCGACATCCTGCCGCAGCAGCGCAGCAGGATAGCGGCAGGCAAGCATCCGTTTGCCAACGATGCGCGTCCGCAAACTGTTTCGGAAACGTCATGTCCGCTCTTCGCAGCCCTGCTGAAAGAGATGGGGCGGCGTACCGGCGTGCCCGGACTGCTGAACACCTCGTTCAACCGGCGCGAGCCTATCGTGGAAACGCCGGAAGAGGCGCTCAATACTTTTTATTATTCAAAAGGTATTGACGTTCTTGTGATTGGAAATATCGTCATCAAGCGTAGCGACAGCTTGCTTCCCAGCGTTCTTGCGGCGTCGGAAGAGCCGCTTACGGCGTCGTTTTTTGCACAGGCGCTCAAGCAGGACAGCAAAGAAGCATGGACGCAGTTCTGGGCAGCGTGCCGTGATTTGGCAACGCGAGGGCGAAGTCATACCTTAACAATTTGGACTGACAAACCTTGCACTGTGCCATTAATTAAAGAACTTTTTGACAGGAAATATGCGCCGCAGATAGTGGCGTCGCTCGTTGATATGAACGACAGCAGCCTTAGTATTGATTGTTCTGCACAGAATTATCGTTCTGTAGTGTGCGATGTTTTTCGCAGACATTTGCCATCCGACAAATGCTTTACGGTTACTGAGAGACAGCCGTTTGCAGCCGTTTTTGTGAATCTGACAAGCCCGAAATATACCGATGCCGCCTGGACTCCTGTCGGGCTTTACAATCTCGCCGGTTATCTGAAACGCAAATTCCCCTATATCCGTACAGATATTATTGATACCCAGATAATACCGTCGGCAGAACAGGCTGATGTTGCTTTGCGAATTGCCAAAATGAAACCCCGTATGCTGGGCATTTCTGTTCCTCCGGGCACACGTGAACAGCTGCGCTCGCTGCTCACCGGTTTTACCGAGCAATGGCAAAAGCTCTGGGGCGATTTGGCGACGCCGCTGATAGTTTTGGGCAAGAGCCTTCCCACGTTCAACTGCGAAAGCCTGCTTGCGGAATTTCCCGATACGCTGTGCGTCATTGGCGAAGGCGAACTGGCGCTTCACGACATCATAGAATACGTTGAAGGCGTCCGCGAGAAAGGGGATATACGCAACATCGGCTTTATGGATTGCGGGAAAACGGTCTATACCCGCCGCGAGCGCATCTGCGACCTCGCCGAATTTGTGCATCCCGATTACAGTTACGCACAGGACATTGCAGATGTTGGTGGAAATGTGTCGATAGAGTACGGACGCGGGTGCCCATGGTGGAAATGTACGTTTTGCTCTGTTCATCGTTTCTGGGGCGGTGCGCCCTCGACATGGCTGCACCGACCTGTCGGCGACGTCATACGCGATATACGCTTTCTGCACCGACTGGGAGTGCGCAGACTGAATTTTTCCGACGAAGAGGTGCTCGGTACTACGCAACAGGATATTGAACGACTGATTGACTTCCTTGAACAGTTGAAAAAAGAGCGATTAGAAGGTTTGAAAATGCAGTTTAACGCACGTGTCGATGCATTAATTGTGGAAGACGTCGGTTTGCAGGCGCTAATAGAATATGAACTTACGGAGATGGCTGCCTGCGGATTTCATACTGCCTTTCTTGGTGTTGAAGCAGGCTCTCCCTCGCAACTGAAACGCTTTGGTAAGGGGATAACGCCCGGTCAGAGCATGGCGGCATACGCTCTGATGCGCAAGCACGGCTTCGACGTACAGTCGGGCTTCATTATGTTTGACCCGCTCGTAACGCCTGCAGAGCTGAGAGATAATGCCTTATTTATCCGCGAATCGGAATTGCTGCCTACCATTTCTGCGCCGCTCAACGAGATGAGAATCTATGCAGGAACGCCATATCTAAAGATTGTGCGCTCGTGGGAGAAACGCAACAATCGGGCATTGCTCGGCTGTCGCGACGACGACTTAATGGTCTATGAGGTAACAGATTACGCGGATGTAAACGCCGGACTGTTATACGACCTGTGCATACTGAAGTATTTCAACAGTTACTATGAATTTCTGTATCAACTGAAGCAGACCGTCAACTTCAGCTACTACGGCATAGATACGTCTTATCTCAAGAAACACCTCTATCATTTAAAGGAACTCGACCTTGCTCTGTTGCTTGAGATGACTGCGCTTAACGGCGACGAACTGCGCGGTGGTAGTGCAAAAGCAATTCTCGCAGGGAAAATACAGGAACGGCGTCAACTGTTAGACCGCCTCAAAGCCGATATTCGCGCAAACGGGCAGACGGCGGCGCTGCATACTCTGATTGAAAAGACGGAAACGGTGAAGGATATTTACGAATAAAATTGAAATCGTGCAAAAAATATGTACCGTATTCGGAAATCTTCGCTATATTTGCCGCACAGAAACAAAATGCAATCTAAAAAGGATAAACACTTTATTTAAATTTGAATTACAATGGATAAGAGTTGGAAAACTATAAATATCTTTATCAGCAGCACCTTCAATGATATGCATGCTGAACGCGACTACCTCGTCAAGGACGTGTTCCCCGAACTGCGCGAATGGTGCGAAGAGCGCAAAATCAATCTCGTGGACATCGACCTGCGCTGGGGCGTAACCGAAGACGACTCGACGGCAAACAACACCGTGCTGGCGTGCCTGAAAAACATCGACGAGAGCCGCCCCTTCTTCCTCTGCTTCCTTGGACAGAGGCGGGGCTGGGTGCCGACCGTAAAAGATATCTCCGCCGAAACGGACAGGCACTACCCCGACGCCAAAACGTATGCGGGCACACATTCCGTTACCGAAATGGAAATTAAACACGCCCTGATTGCGCCCTTGCGACATATAGTCGAAGGCGTTGAGCGACAGGAACAGCCTGTCAAACACGCGCTTTTCTTCTTCCGCAACAGCGATTACCTGAAAGACCTTACCCCCTCGCAGCGCAAAATCTTTACTAACGAAGGCGAAACAGACCCCGCAACTGCCGACGCCGAACTGAAAAAGTGCATAAATGACATAAAAAGCAACTATGCAACAGACTATTACGACTGCACTTGGGACAAACGGCTGACCTCTCCCGAACTGATGAGTAAGAAATTTCAAGACAGCGAATGGCAGGGACGACTGACAGGCTTTGAGCACGACAATAAACCGCTCAAAGACCACATTGTAGCCCTTTTGAAGAAAGAAATCCT
>JAISTS010000052.1 GCA_031272455.1 Tannerella sp.
CTTATCAAAACGCTCGGTAAGTACTTTGCCGAACGCGGTTTAGCGACAAAAATGCTGCTTGGCGACAACTCCGACGCTACCACTTTCGATTTCATCCTGCCTGCGCTCAACGACCCCGCGACGCATCCCTACATCTACGCCGTGTCGTTCCATTCGTGGCGCGGCTGCGACGACCAGACCTTGCAGAAATGGGCTTGGGCGGCGCAACAGCTTAATCTGCCGCTGATTGTGGGCGAAGGCAGCACCGACGCCGCCGCATGGCGCTATTCGCAGATCTTCGTCGAGCCGACCTTTGCACTCTACGAAATCAACCTCTACACCCGCATCTGCGCCATCTGCCAGCCGCAATCCATCCTGCAATGGCAACTTACGGCTGACTATTCGCTGCTCTGGGGCGACGGCATTTACAATTCGACAGGCGCCCTGCGACCGACACAACGTTTCTGGAACCTGAAACAGCTCGCCGCGACGCCCGAACAGTCGTTTGCGCTACCGTTCATCTGCACGCGCGAAGATGTTAATCCCGCTGTTTTCGGCAATATCTCGCGCGGACAATACGTTGTACATGCAGTCAATAACGGCGCCGCTCGGCAGGCTACTATCAAGGGGTTGCCGATTACAAAAGCCTCAAAAATAACGGTTTATGCTACGAGTAGCACTCTAAATATGGTTGAACAAAAAAACTGGAAACTTACTGACGGACAGTTGCAACTCACTTATCCCGAAATGAGTTTCGTCTCAATATTTATCAATTAAACAGAAAATGAAAATAACGAATTTGTTTTTATCCGGTATGTCTTTATTAATTATGGCATGCAACAGTAATCCGGTTGTCAGAACGGCAGGTGTAATCCCCGCTCCCGTTTCGCTTGAGACAACGAGTAACGAACCTTTTATCCTTCGCACAAGCACGACCGTCGCCTATTCCGACGCCGCTCTCGAAGGGGTGGCACAGCGTTTTGCCGACGACCTCACAGCACAAACCGGCTCGCGGCTACGTGTAACGGCATCCGACAAAGCTAAAAATGCTATTGTCTTAACGCTCAATCCAAACCTTGCAATTCCGGCTAAAACAGTCGGCATCAGCCCCAAAGACGGCAATCCGGCTGACGAACGCTATACGCTGACCGTCGGCAAAGATGTCATCCGTATCGAAGGCGCAGCTCCCGAAGGCGTTTATCGCGGCGTTACCACCCTGCGTCAACTGACAGGCGCCGGTAAATTGCCGATAGCTCTTGCGCCCGTCAGCATCGACGACGCACCGCATTATGCATGGCGCGGATTGTCGCTCGACGTTTCGCGCACTTTCTATACCGCCAACGAAGTGAAACAGGTTATTGATATGCTGGCGCTATATAAAATGAACGTGCTGCATCTCCACCTGAGCGACAACGAAGGATGGCGAATCGAAATCAAAGCTCTGTCGGAGCTGACCGCGCGAGGTTCGGAAATGAATTATCGTGGTCGCAAAGGCGGTTTCTACACGCAATCGGAATACCGCGATCTCGTTGCTTATGCTGCCGAACGCTTCATCACCATCGTTCCCGAAATTGATATGCCCGGACACACGGCAGCCGCATTTGCCGCATATCCCGAATTGAAAAATGCCGTTTCGGGAACGCCCGCAGCCCTCGCACAGGCAGGAATGGCGCTTATGGCGCTCGACCCCGACGACGAAGTTACTATGCAAGGCGTTCAGCTGGTGCTTAACGAGCTGGCTGCCATCACGCCGGGCAGCTATCTGCATATCGGAGGCGACGAAACTTTCGGTATGGACAATGACAAATATGTCCGCTTCATCGACCGTGTGCGCGATATGGTGAAAGCCACGGGCAAAAAACTCGTCGGCTGGCAGGAAGCCTCGCGTGCAAATATCGGCACGGGCGACCTGATCCAGAACTGGGTGAATTTCAATATGGACCAGATGATGGGCGAAGGCTCGGCGCTGCAGTCAGCCCTCCCGTCGGAGTTCAGCCAAATTATGGTACAAATGTTTGCCGAAGCTCCGAAAGACGTAGAGCGCGCACTCGGCAAAGGCGCAAAAATCATCGTTTCACCATCATCTTACGTGTATTTTGACAATCCGCACAAAGAAGTCGGCGACTCCACTCAAGAGGCAGACCGCGCACGTCTGGGTATGCAGTTTTATGCCGGTCTGACCTTGGAAACGGCTATGCAGTGGATGCCTTCGACCTATAATCCGCTGCTTAACGACGAAAATATCGCAGGTGTCGAAGCTGCTATCTGGTGCGAAACCATCGAGAAGTTCCCTGAGCTGCAATTTATGATTATGCCGCGTCTGTCGGGTGTGGCAGAGAAAGGCTGGTCGCCCGCTAAACCCACCGACTGGACGGATTATCGCGCACGCCTCGCCACTCAATCACCGCTCTGGCAACAGTTTGGATGGAATTTCTTCCGTTCGTCGCTCGTCGATTGGGAATAACGAAAAAAATTGCTTACCTTTGCGGCGGTGTAAAAAAACGTAATAAACTTATGAAAAATTTACTGTCAATCTTATTTGCGGTTTTTTCCGCAACGGTCTGTTCAGCACAGAACAACCCTGTTATCAGCAACTCTGATGCTGTTGACTCTGTAGGCAAGCTTATTCCTGCCAATGAATTACCAGCCAGCATCCGTAAGACAAAAATTGATGCCGAATGGCACGATCGAGCCGACTTAACCGGTAAAGCAACGTATGTCGCCGACAATAATACGCTGTGGTACCGTCAGCCTGCAACGGTCTGGGAAGAAGCGATGCCGATAGGTAACGGACATCTCGGAGCTATGGTCTTCGGAGGAGTGGAAGATGAGCGTATTCAACTCAATGATAATACTTTATGGGATGGACTGCCTATGGATCCCAACAATCCCGAAGGCTTGAAAGCCCTGCCCGAAGTGCAGCGGCTGCTGTTCGACAACAAGAACAACGAAGCTGTGCGCCTTGCCGAACCTGCGATGCTTGGCGTCCCGAAAGGCGTCAGATCGTATCAGTCGCTCGGCGAATTGTGGTTCGATACGCCTGAGAAAACAGCCTCCGGCTATGTCAGAACGCTTGATTTATCTACCGGCGTCGCCATGGTTAAGTATAATTCCGACGGAGTAACATTCACGCGCGAATATTTTGCATCCACCCCGGATGATGTTATCGTTGTGCGATTTACGGCTGACAAAAAGCAGAAAATCAACCTTGCGCTGACGCTTCGTCGCGAGCAGGACGCTCAAACGTATATTGACAACTCCGACCCGACCGTTTTGCTGCTTAAAGGACAGATTATCAAAGATGAACAGGATAAAAACAGGTATAAAAACTCGGACTGGCAGGGTTTGCAGTTCGCTGCAATGGTTAAAGCTGTTGCCGAGAATGGCGTTGTAAGCGTCGTCAACGATCCGCAATCGCATACTAACATATTGAAAGTCAAAGATGCAGATGCTTTGACGTTGTATATCGCCGGCGCAACTGATTACCCCGGTATGGATGCAATAGCGGAATTAGGACGCAAACTGAGCGCTACCGAGACGATTGGAAATCTGAATGGATTTCTGAATCCGGTCAACTTTAAAGAGACGCTCAATAACACTCTTGGTCAAGCCATAGCCAAGCCCTACGCCTCTTTGAAAGCCGCCGCCATAGCCGCGCACGGCGAATATTTCAACCGCGTAGCAATCAATCTCGGCGCCACGCCGCCCGAAATAGCCGCCCTTCCCACAGACGAGCGCCTCGCCTTAGCCCGCAAGAACGGCACGCCCGACCCCGGTCTGGTGGCGTCGTACTTTCAGTTCGGACGCTACCTGCTAATCGGCTCGTCGCGCCCCGGCGGTATGCCCGCCAACCTGCAAGGTCTCTGGGCATGGCAGATGAACGCCCCGTGGAACGCTGATTTTCACACCAATATAAACTTCCAGATGAACTACTGGCCAGCCGAAATAACCAACCTCTCGGAGATGCACCTCCCGATGTTCGATTTGATGGACGTTATGCAGCCCTTTGGCGAGCGCTCGGCAAAGGTCATTTATGGCGCCCGCGGCTGGGTGGTACATCACCTCACCGACGCATGGGGTTTCACCGCCCCTGCCGACGGACCGCAAGGTATCTGGCCCGTAGGCGCGGCATGGCTCGCACAGCATCCGTGGGAACATTACGCCTTCACCGGCGACCGCGACTTCCTCCGTACCCGCGCCTTCCCGCTCATGAAAGGCGCTGCCCGCTTCATCATGGACTTCCTCGTGGAAGCCCCCGCAGGCACTGCTTATGCCGGCAAATTAGTTACAAACCCATCATATTCACCCGAAAACACCTTCATATTGCCTAACGGCGACCGCGCAGTGTTCACCTACGGCGCAACGATGGACATAGAAATCATTCTCGACCTGCTGACTAACTGCATAGAAGCCAGCAAAATCCTTAAGACCGACGCCGCTTTCCGCAAAGAATGTGAGCAGACGCTGAAACGCCTGCCCGCCATTCAAATCAGCAAGACTACGGGGCGCATCCTCGAATGGGCGGAAGACTATAAGGAAGCCGAGCCGCACCACCGCCATACCTCGCACCTGTTCGGACTTCATCCGAGCAATCAGATAACCGTTGTAGGCACACCTGCGCTTGCCGAAGCCGCCCGCAAGACACTCGAAGCGCGCGGCGATGACGGTACCGGCTGGGGCTTGGCGTGGAAAATAAACATGTGGAACCGCCTGCACGACGGCGACCACGCCTACAAACTACTCTCCGTGCTGCTCGGTCAGAAGACCTATCCCAACCTCTTCGACGCCCACCCGCCGTTTCAGATAGACGGCAACTTCGGCGCCACCGCCGCCATAGCCGAGATGCTGCTACAGAGCCAGTTACATGCCAAAGACGGCGCCTACGAGATAGAACTGCTGCCCTCGCTACCCACAGCCTTCGCCACCGGCAGCGTCAAAGGTCTGCGCGCCCGCGGCGGCTTCATCATCGACCTCGCATGGCAAGACGGCGCCCTCACCCAAGCCACCGTCCATTCCACCCTCGGCGGCGCCCTCCACCTCCGCACCGGCGCCACCTCCAAGACCTACAAAACCCGCAAAGGCGAAACTATTTCGTTGGATGACAAACTGAATATTAAGAAGTAAACTCTTTCGGCAGATTGACAAGGTAAAGCCTTTCGGTAGCCCGCGTGAAAGCGGTATAAAGCCAGCGGTAGAAGTCTTCGCCGAGCATTTCTTTGGTAACAAAGCCGATGTCGAGAAAGACATTTTTCCACTGTCCGCCCTGTGCTTTGTGGCAGGTTACGGCGTAGGCATACTTGACCTGAACGGCGTTGTAGTACGGGTCGGCTTTGATACGTTTGATTTTTCCGGCTTTTGTCGGCTCGTCGTAATAATCTTCCCAGATGCTGTAAAACAGTTTGTCGTTCAGCTCTTTAGGCAATGCAGGCGCTTCGGTTTGCAGAGTATCGAGCAATAGCCGCAGGTCGGTTTCGGCATCGTAGTCGTCAAACCGCGCCGTAACGTCGCAAAAGCGAAAACCGTACATCTCCGTTGTCCGGCGCACACGGACGATTTCGATGATTTCGCCGTTGGCAATGAAGTCGGCGTCGTCCTGCGGCAACGTCCAGAAGTAATTGTTTTTGACGACCATAAGACGGTCGCCCGACGATAATTCATTCTCGCTGAAGAGGATACGATTTCGGATGCCATTGTTGTAAATAACGGCACGTTTGTTCGTGCGGCATACGACCATCGTTTCGTCCATCCCGTCGCGCGAATATGCAGCCGAGAGCGTTTCTATCAGTTCGTCGCCCCCGATTTTCACTACATCGGCAAATCCGCTCAGCTTCAGACGGGGATAGTCGTTGATTTTGCGTTTGCGCAGACATTCGCGTATCAGCGTCGCATTGAACAGGATGCCCGATTTCTCGTTTTGACGCACCACCTGCGTCAGGTTTATTTCGCTGATTTGCAGCATATAAGCGCTTAGCGATGAGGCATTAAGCGCCGGACTTTCGGTCTGCATCACGGGAGGCAGCTGGGCGGCGTCGCCAATCAAAATCAGACGGCAACGGTCGCCCTCGTAAACGTACTCAATCAGGTCGTCAAGCAGCCGTCCGCCGCCGAAAACACTCCCCTCGTCAGCCGCATTTGCTATCATCGACGCCTCATCGACGAAGAACAGCGTGTCCTTCTGCATATTCGGAGCGCGCCTGAAACCACCCTCTTCGGGAGTAAATTTTTGCCGCCGATAGAGTTTTTTATGGATGGTAAAGGCAGTTTGTCCGGCATAAAGCGAAAAAATTTTTGCCGCGCGACCAGTCGGAGCCATCAAAAGCGTTTTTTGCTTCATTTGATTGAGCGCTTTGACGACCGCTCCGAGCATCGACGTTTTGCCCGTCCCGGCGTAACCCTTGATTAACAGCGCACTACGATTTTCGCGCGACATCAAAAAATCGGCAAAAACTTCGAGAGCAGCCGCTTGTTCGTCCGTCGGAACGTAAGGTAAAAACCTCTCGATTTGCTGCAAAATAAAATTATTTCTCATTAAAATGAAATTATTTTTGCCATAAAGGTACTACTTTTCAAAATTACTTTCTATATTTGCGGCACGAAATCAATCTAAAAATAAAAATAAGAAATGAAAATTGTAATTAACATCCTTTTAGGAGCAGCAATCGGATTGCTTGTATATGTCTGTGTACGCAGTATTTTAGGTCCGATGGAGTTTGATGCGGAACGAGCTGTCCGCGAGTCTGCAATCCAGGCACGCCTGATCGACATCAGGAAAGCCCAGATTGAATACAAGAATGTTCACGGCGTTCATGCCGCGAATTTTGAAGAGCTTGGTAAATTCCTGAAAGAAACGAAGTTACCGTTCGTAGTCAAGGAAGGTGTCCTTTCTGACGCTCAATTGGAAAAAGGTCTGACAGAGAAGCAAGCCGTCAGCATCGTCGAGAAAGCGCGCAAGACCGGCAAATACGACGACGTTAAGAAATGGGGTCTGGAGCACTTCAGCCGCGACAC
Organism: Tannerella sp.; assembly: GCA_031272455.1. Lineage (GTDB taxonomy): Bacteria > Bacteroidota > Bacteroidia > Bacteroidales > Tannerellaceae > Tannerella. The sequence continues at coordinate 6,988 of JAISTS010000052.1, forward strand.
GTTCTGGGTTTTGGCTAAAGACACGCTGTTCAGCAAGTCCTACAATGTCGATTCGATGGCTATTGTGCCTGTACATGGCATTGACGCTCGTTTTCTGATGGATACGGCGACAATCCCGTCGGCATCGGGCTATACGGTGAAAGTTTTCGAGTGCGGCGTGAAGTACGACACCTATCTCAAAGACCTCGACAGGCAACTCCTTATCAATCTGAAAGATAAAGCCATCAAGATGGGCAAGTACGATGGTTTGCGCGTAGGGTCGATAACGGAGATTAACAACAACGCAGGTAACTGGGAATAATCGTACCGTTATGAGCTATCGTGTATCCGGAACATTGACGCCGGATAATGCGGAAAAGTATATTACGTCCATCCGGCTTAGGCCGGGTGGGCTTTCTTTTGCCTTTGCTGAAGTAGGCGGACAGGCGCCGCCGTTCTACGAAGACATCCCGCTCGATAAATCAAAAAACTACGTACAGGCTCTCACGGCGGCATTTTTCGAGAACGCCTTTCTCGCCTTTCCGTACAAACGCAGCTATGTGATGTGCTCCAATCGCACTTACACTTATGTGCCTGAAAGCGTGTATGTTGACGCCAAAAAAGACCAGTTACTGTCGTTAGTCTTCTCAAAGTCGGAATACAAAACGCTGTCGGAGCGCATCGAAAGTCTCAGCGCGAGGATAGTTTTCGGCATACAGCCTGACGTTCACGCTTTTATCCTGCGCACGCTGCAAAACCCCGTTTTTGTCCATTCTGCTACACGACTGATTTCTTCGTGGCGCGAACACAGCGCTACGCAACTGCAAAAACAGCTCTATATCGCTCCCTGTGAGGGTATTGTCCATGCCGCCTGCTTCGACCGCGGGACAGCGCTCTTCGCCAATTCGTTCCGGTACGAAGACACTGCCGACATCCTCTATTTTGCACTCTACGCATGGAAACAGCTCGGTCTGGAACAGCTTCACGACGAACTGCAGATAGCCGCCGAGCCTGATTTATATGGCAAGTTAGTGGCTGATTTTAAGCTGTATATCTCATCCGTCAAGCATTTGCCACTGCCCTCGCCCGATTATCCGACATCCCTTCCCTGCGATATCGCAGCACTGTTCTCATGCGAATTATAAGGGGAAAATACGGTCGTCGCAGATTTCAGGTGCCGGCTTCGTTCAATGCGCGACCTACTACAGATTTTGCTAAAGAGAACATTTTCAATGTTTTAGATAATCTCATTGACTGGGAAACGACCGATGCACTCGATTTGTTTTCCGGCACGGGAAGCATAGCTTTTGAGATGGCGTCGCGTGGGTGCAGAAGCGTTACTTCGGTAGAAAACAACCATTTACATGCTGCTTTTATCGCTCGCGTGGCAAAAGAGCTGCAAGCGGAAAATTTTCGTCCGGTGAAGGGCGACGTTTTCCGTTTTCTTCATTCGGCAGACAGGCAGTCGTTTGACCTTATTTTTGCCGATCCGCCATACGCGCTGAAAGAGTTGCGCGAACTGCCGCGCCTTGTTTTCGACGGCAGACTGCTGCGCGACGGCGGCTTGTTCGTTCTCGAACATTCAAAAGACAATGATTTCGCCGAGCATCCGCATTTTTTACAAAAGCGCGTTTACGGGGCAGTGAATTTCAGTCTGTTTTCACAGTAAGGGCGAGAACAGCCGCATAAATGATTCGGATAATCGTGTGAGTAGCGGTCGTTTACGCCATTCGGTGCGCACTACGTGTTCGCATTTTTCGAGGTCGTTCATAAACATTTCCTTCATTCTCAGAGCAAACGGCGCGTGATATACAAACGCATTGACCTCAAAATTATGCTCAAAACTGCGAAAATCGAAATTGGCTGACCCTATGCAGGCAAGCTCATCGTCGGTCAGAAACAATTTGGAATGTAGGAAGCCGGCAGTATAAAAATAAACTTTGACGCCAGCCTTGAGCATATCGTCTATAAATGAGTGAGTTGCCATATTGACAAGGCGTGTGTCGCATTGTTTGGGCAGCATCAGACGGACATCAACGCCACCCATCGCAACCATCTGCAACATCTGGTTCAAGCCCTCGGTCGGCAGGAAATACGGCGTCTGGATATAGATATATTTTTTTGCGTTGGCGATGCAAAACGAAACGGCTTGCAGCAGTGTACGCCACCGATCGGTTGGTCCGCTTACGGCAATCTGCATTATATTATCCTCATATACAGGTAGTTTCGGATAATAAACTTTGCCTTTTATAAAGCGTCGGCTTGCAGCGTACCAGTCGATCAGAAAAGCCGACTGCAAACCATAGACGCCTTTGCCGGAAATACGGAAATGTGTGTCGCGCCAAAAACCTAATGATGAGCCTGTTACATATCTATCAGCAATATTCATTCCGCCGATGTAGCCCGTTTTGCCGTCGATAACGACAATTTTTCGGTGGTTGCGATAGTTAACTTTGCCCGAAAAAACGGGAAAAACGACGCGCAGGAAAGCGAAAACTTCTATTCCGGCATCCCGCATCTCGTTGAAAAACTGCTTTTTAACATTCCAACAACCCACGTCGTCATACAGCACCCGGACGATAACACCCTCTCGCGCTTTCGCAATCAGCGCACGGCGTACGGTCTCTCCGATTTCGTCGTCGTTGAAGATATAATATTGTACGTGAATATGATGCCGCGCACTCGCGATGTCGTCGAGAAAGGCTTTGAATTTGTCGGCGCCGTTAGTGAAATATTCAATTTCGCTGCCGTAAAGCATCACGCATCGCCCGTTGCGTTTCAGCAGGTTAGCCAAAGGCTGAAATTGCAGCTGCACACTGCATGCGTCGGTGTCGTGCATTATGCGATTGGCGCCGAGCGGACGGATGATGCGTTTGTACGTCTTCGCGGAAATGATACGCTGACGACGATTGTCCTGCCCGAAGAAGAAATAAAATATCAGCCCTACGCCCGGCAGGAAAATCAGCACGATAACCCACGGAATGGTTTTCAGCGGATTACGGTTTTCGAGCAGCAAGACAAGCACCAGACTCGCAACGGAGACGGCGTACAGCAGAAACAGCCCGATGCCGACAATTTCGTGTATTTGAATACCCAGTAACATAAGAGGCTTTCTTCGGGCGGTAAAGTTAAGAAAAATTTACCGGAAATTCATACGCCGACGCTCCGACGAGACAATTTTCTTTTCCATCACGCTGATATTTGCCTTTACGGGGGCAGTGATAAATTCGGGAACATTGAACGAAAACAGCGTTTCGTCGTAGTACGAAGGCGTACGCTGGGGCAGCAGGAACGGTTTCGACGCCCTGCCCTGCTCGTCGATGGCGGCTATGAACGGACGTGTATAAAGCCCGTCGATCCTGCGACTGCTGAACACTAACCAGCGCGAATTGCTGCTCCAACTGTGATAACTTTCTGTGTCCGAACTGTTTATTTCCGCAAGCGGACGGCTCTCGTCTGTGGCTAAGTCGAGCAGCCACAAGTCGGCTTCTTCGTGCCAGATTGAAAAATTGCCGTAATCCGACAAGGTATAAATGAGAAAACGCCCGTCGTAAGATGGACGCGGAAACGAAACACTTTTGCCTGACGTCGAAGCATTTACAAGCGTATCAACGCTAACGCCGAAACTGCCGCCGGCTTCGGAATCGAACGCTATACGGCACAGATTATAACGCACTTCGCTGTATTCGCCCGGAATGTCTTTCGCCTCTGCCGAACAGAAATACAGCGATTTGCCGTCGGGCGAAAAAGCCGGAAAAGTCTCGAAACTGCCGCCGGATTTCAGCTGCGGACACGACAGCAACTCGCCCGTCTTGGCATCAAAAACAACCACATCCGAGCTAACGTCAACAACTTCAATACGTTTGTCGCGACGAGCGTGAAACACCTGCCGCGTCTCGTTGACCGAATATGCGACGAAACGTCCCGACGGATGCCAGTAAGGATAAACGCAGTTGGAAACGGTCGAATCGGTTTTGGTGTCGTACAGCGCAAGCTCGCCGTCGCGACTGATTATTGTGCCTCCGTGAGCGCCGCGAATATGCAGGCTCATCTGCGAGGGGTCGCCTTCGCGAAACGAATGACAGTTCATACAAGTGCCTGTCAATAAGGTGTTTTCGATGACAGGCTGCTGGCGAAAATCGGCAAGACTGCGCTCATAAATGCCCATCTTGCTGAACACCTCGTAGCCAGGCGCAATCAGGCGATAAGCTATCCCGTAATCAATCTGATGTGGACTGATATGAATCAAAAACGGCTCATATTGCGTCCTGCGCCCGTTTTTTTTCGTCGAAACGCTGACACGCAAATCGCCGCCGCGGTTGGCTTCGAGCAGTCGCCGCCATGCCTTTTCCGGTATGCGCGTCGTTTCGCGATTGCCACCGACACGCAGCGAGCCGGACATGCTGCCTTCAAAAACCACATCCATACGAGCATAGTCCGTTTCGACGCGAAAATTTAGCGGTGCAATCTCGACCGGAATGGTAACATCTTTATAATCAGGAAAAATGACAGGCGACTTTCCTGCAATCTCAGTCGTTACCGGACTACCGCTACAGGATGTAAGCAAAAACGCACATACCACATAAATCGCTGATATATAATTATTTATTCTCATTTTTATTTTCTGAAATGAAGATAATACCAATATGAGCCGGAAAAATCGCGTGCAAGCAACTTTTCGGCATCGGGATTTGAAGTGTAAATCGCGGCATAGCTGTTGACACGGCTCATCACATCGGGGCTGATCGGGTACGGGATATTGGCAAGCGAGGTGTTCGACAGCCCCCAGAGATAAACCAGCGCCTCCTGAAAATGAACCGGCAAAGCCATGTAATTCAGTTCGTTACCCAGCGAAAGATATGCCCTGAAATGGTTCAAATCTTTGGTCAGCAGACAATACGCCATCAGATATTCGTAAGCCATTCGGTTGTGCATATCCTGTTGAAGCAGCAAACCGAGCATCTGACTTTTTTCGCCTTCGCTGAAAAGAAAATCCGTCCGAGTACGCATCCGTCGAAGATCCATCCATTCCTGATGCGAAGCGAGCAGCTTTTCGTCTAACAGACAAGCCATTGCATCCTCAGCCCACGAGCGATAAAAGAGCGTTTGCCGTAAGATACGCAGATATTTTTGCGCCACTGCGTATTCGCCGTTGATAATATTTGTTTCGGCAAGCCTCTGCAGCGCCCTGCCGCTTTTCTGAAAATCGGGAATGGCTTCCATCGCCTCAAATGCGTATCGCTGAGCGGTATTCACAAAACCGGTGTGATAATAGATCTCGCCCGCCACCATAGGAACGGTGAAATCGCGAACAAAGGTCGGCATCAAACCTTCGACGCCATTCTGATAATAGCGAAACATGCTGTCGCCCAGTCTGTTGGACTTCGCCAAAGCAAGATTAAGCAAGGCGACCGAAAGCGGCGACGAAGGCGAATGGCGGTCGGCTGCACGGATAATGGCGTCCCACTGCCTGTGTCGCGCCAAACAGTCGTAACGCATCACCTCTTCCTTCTTGAAATCGGCAAATCCGACGACGCCAAAGGCAGTTATTCCCGCCAAAACAAGACAGGACACAAGCGCCAGCGTACGCTTGGGTCGAAATTCGATAAACGGCGACGCTGCCGCCAACAGCCAAAGCAGGATTATCGGATACGGAAAAACTGCCGTAAAACGGTAATAATTCGCGCCCGCAAACAGCTTGGCAAGCGAATACTGCTGCCAGAAAAAGTGCTTTGCCACAAAAGGAAACGCACTGAATATCAACACGCTAATACCCACAAGCAGCCATATCTCACGTACTCGAAACGCTTGCCTGCGCATCTCGACGCCAATACAAATGATAAGCATTACGACAGCCGCAACGCCCGTCAAGGCATACAACGCAACAGCCATCAGCGGCAAATAAATGATACGCAGACTTTTAGCTCTTATTTTAAGATAAAGTTGCACCGCCGCAAGCACGATAATGAGCGAAGTGATGCCCGTCAGCAGATATTGCTCGTCGCATAGCAACGCCACACAGCAAAGCGAAGGCGCCAACGCCAGCGGCATAATACCGCGCCGCAAAGTGATTTTACGGCTGATCGCAACTGTCTGAATATGAATTACCGCCAATAGCAGCGCCACCACCGCAGCGCCCACTAATGGCACGAAGCAAAACTGCGTCAGAAAACGCGAACAGTATTCCGCCAATCCACCCGGACTTGACAGCGTCTCGACCGCATATTCCGACGTGAACAAAAACAGCCCGAAATTCTCCTGATAACCAAGATGATAACGGTAAAATAAGCCATAGAAAATGAAAACGCCTGCGGTCAACAGCAGGGTCGGCAAAAGGTTGTTTCCGTTCACAACGCGGGTTGTCTTATCGGGTGGCTTCACTTTAAATCACTGTAATACAATAAAATAACGGGGCTGCCCTCCGCAGAAGACAGCCCCGTATCTAATTATTCGGAAGGTGTAAATATCCAATACCAAGCCTCGTCAGGATTGTCGGGATAGACGTGCGCAAGCACCATCTGGGTCTCGTCAAGTATGACGATATGATATTCATACACACGCGGTTTGTCGGGCGCATTGGGCGAGAATCCGCAAGGCACATAGACATCCTCTGTCGTAAGCAGTCCGATGGTCCATCCTTCGACAGTCTTTCCCATATTCACCTTATACGTCCCCGCGATACTCGTGCCGTCGTTCAGGTTGAGCGTCAGCTTGCCGTCGCTCGTGAAGACCATCGACGCGCCGGTGCCTTCGCCGGGTTTTTGCCCGTCAACACCGTCGGAATCGAGCATCCACCAGCCCGGACCTTTACTGCCCGGACCGCCATTGCCCCAAACATTGCCTTTACCCCAGCCCCAGGTACGCTCCGAACCTCCGGAAAGTATGGCTATCTGTTCGCTGTTGTCGGCAAGCGTGAAGCCTTCGGGACGGAACATCCAGAAGTTGGCTTCGCCCGACGGATCGGTTGGCACGCCGTTTCCTGTTACGTTTGCCAATATCAACTGGTCGTCGGCAAGCGTTACGATGTAAAAGTCGTATGCCTCGCCTGCTTTGTTGTTGATAGAGTACGCATTAGGTATTGTGGCGCCTTTGAGCGAAAGTATGCCTTGCGACCATCCGCCGGCAGCCGTCTTGCTCAAATCGAACGAGAACGTGCCTTTCTGCTCTGTGCCGTCGGCAAGCGTCTTGGTGAAGATAGCCCCACCGTCGAGCGCAAAGGTTATTTTGGCATCCCATTCGCTGAAATCGCCATATTCGGGTCCCCACCAGCTGGCAAACTTGTCGCCTACCCCGCCGATGCCGTAAGGATGATTGTTGTCGGTAAAAGCGTCGAACACCCAGGTCTTGCTGCCGTCGCCGATAAACAAATCCATTCCCGTTACTTCAAATACGATCGACTCTACATTGACATGCAGATCTTTCGTAATCGTAGTGCCGTCGCCGTTGCGTCCGGTAAACGTGATGACAATATCGCCGGTCGATGTAACCAGCACCTCATCGTAAGCCTTCGAGGTCGTTCCCGTGCCATAGTTCCACGACGATAACACAGGGCTATGGTTCTCAAGGATAATCTTGTTTGAATTTACCCCGTTGACAACCACAGGCGTCGCCGTTACCTGCAACTCCTCTGCCGTCAAATGACCGGTCATTTCATCCCTCTCTTCAATAGGACTGCACGCAAATATTAGCGCTGCACTCATCAATATGGATAATATAATTGATTTCTTCATATCAAATTAATTTAGTATTTAACATTAATATTATATTACCAGCCTGTAAATTCCTGAGCCGCAGTACCCCAACCGGGAGTTTGCACAAGTACGCCGTCCGAGAGGTCGATTTCCGTCTGAGGAAGCGGGAAAAATCCGCCTCCCGTCTCGGAATAACGTGTTGCATAGCCGCTACCGAAATTTTTCATTATATCCGGCAATCCGCGATTGTAGATATTGACACCCGCCTGTTTACCAAGCAGTTCGGCTGCGTCGCCCCAGCGTCGTATGTCAGCCCATCGTCGTCCTTCAAATGCCAGCTCAAAGCGGCGTTCGCGTTTGAGGGCGTCCAACGAATACGATGCTATAGCCGGCAGTTTGGCACGTTCGCGCACTCGATTGATGCCCGCAACGTCTTCTTTCAACTCCGACTGCATCAGCAGCACATCGGCAAAGCGGATAACAATCAGGTCCTGCACCTGTCGGAGCTGGAAACCGTCGTCGTTAGTCCACATTAGCGACGAGAACGAATTTTTCAGAGTGCCTTCGCTGTCGTGAGCGCGTATCGTGGTGTATTTTTTCTGCCAAAAGCCGGTTTCTTCCATCTGCTTGTCGGCTCCATAGATAAACGCTTTCGATTCGGTTTCGACATCAAGAATTGAGGCTTTACGACGCATATCGTTAGGCTCGGCTTTTTCCCATTCTGTCCAAAGGGTAGAATTGACAGGACCTGCGCCCCAACCAACTCCAAACGGGAAAGTGTCCTCGCCACCATTGTCGGCACGAAGTCCGAAGTGGAGACAGTACTGGTTTGAATAACCGATGATTGTTCCCCAGTCGGCAAGGTTCGACGCCTTGATGGCAAACACGTGTTCGGGATTGCCTGAACCGTCAACAACCCATGTCTTACCTGAGTCGTAGAGGTCTTTCACGTAGTCGTATTCGGCTGCCGTATAAGGATTGGAATATGTCCACAGGCGGCGGAAATCGTCAACAAGACTTTGACCACTGTTATTTACGCAGTCGTCAACATAGCCTATCACCTCCGATTTGCTTACGCTGCCCGCATTGGCTTCACCTGTACCGTCGCCTAAAGGCAGTTCACTCTTGCCGTAAAAACCTGTGTAGAACAGGAAAATACGCGCGAGCAAGGCTTCAGCAGCCCATTTCGTAGCGTGTCCCGAAGGTTGAACGTTATACTTCTCCGTCGGCAACAAACTGATAGCTTCTTTTAAATCGTATGCCATCTGACCGTAAATCAGGTCAATATCAGTACGTTCTTTGTTCACAGGGTCGGTCGAAAGCACAAGTGGTACAGTACCAAACATTTCCGCCAACTCGTGATAGAAAAACGCCCTCAAAAAGTGCATTTCGCCTTTGTAACGATTGAGCGTAGAAGCATCTACCTCGCAGTTGTCAAGCGTCTGCAATGCCATATTTGCACGGAAAACACCCCTGTAACGCGCAGTCCAGAATGTCTCATAAGCGTCGGGACCTACGTTCATCAAGTGATCCATCGCCATGAAATGCTTGTCGTTTTCGCCGCCGCCACCGAAGCGCTCGTCGGATACAAGCTCTGCTACATAGAAGTACGTTTCGTGCGGATTTGACACCGCCATACTCAAGGTCGCATAAACGCCCGTAACCATATTATCAGCGTCGGTTGACGTTTGAGGAAAATTCGATGTGTCCTTTTTCGTCAGGTTGTCCGTGTCGAGAAAGTCTTCGCAGCTCACGCACACCAAAGCGGCGGCTGCAATAAATAAAATATTTCTAAAATACATTTTCATACTTCTCAAAATTTAATGTTTAGACCTAACAAATATTTTCTTGTCGAGGGATAAAAACCAAGGTCTATACCACTCGCCCATGCTGTGTCGTACCCGTATCCGACTTCAGGGTCCATACCGGAATATCCCGTGAACGTATAAAGGTTTTGCGCTGCCACATAGACCCTTATCTGTCCAAACGGAACGCTCTTGAACAGTTTCTTAAGGTCGTATCCAACCGTTACGTTGGAAATCTTGACATAATCGCCGTCTTCAAAATAGATGTCGGAGATATATTGCCAGTTAGAATGGCTGCCCGATGTCAGACGCGGCAGTTTGTTCGACGAGCCTTCGCCGTGCCAGCGTCCGAAAATTTCCGTTGTATAATTTTGCAACGGCGAGTCGGCAAACGAACGGTACGACTTGGCAATTTGCTGACCGAAAGCGCCATACGACGTTACGGAGAAGTCAATGCCTTTGTAACCCAGCGACAGCGTCAAACCGCTTGTAAAGTCGGGATGAGGATTGCCGAGCATCACCTTGTCGAGATCGCTGATACCGCCGTCGTTATTAATATCGGTGAATATCAGGTCGCCCGGCTGAGCGCCGTCGATCACACCTTTTCCGGCTGCACGGTATTCGTCAATCTGAGCCTGATTTTGGAACACTCCGTCGGTCTTATAACCCCAGAAATATCCTATCGGAAATCCTTCTTCGGCACGAAACATTTCAGTTGTTCCTTGACTTAGGACGTTAGCCCCGCCGTGAATGATGCCTTCGGTATTTGCAATGCGGATTACTTCGTTTACATTATGCGCAATATTAAAATTGATGCTGTAATTAAAGTCGCCTGCACGATCGTTCCAGTTCAAACCAAGCTCAACGCCGGTATTCCTGACGTCGCCACCGTTGATATACGGAGCGCCTGTGCCGTAAGAAGCAAGCATCGGTGCTTGTACCAACCAGTCGCGTGTGGTCTTTTGATACCAGTCGAAATTGATTCCGAGACGCGAATTGAGTATGCGGGCGTCGAAACCGAGGTCAAGCTGTTCAGATGTTTCCCACGTTACATCAAGATTAGGCAAAATGTCAGCATAAGCGCCCGTTGTCGGTGATTCTTTGGAGTCGCCAAAATAATAGGCATTGCTGTTGTCCATCGAGATTGTAGCCAGATACTGGAAAGCGGCGATGCTTGCATTACCGTTCTGTCCCCAGCTCGCGCGTATTTTGAAAAAGTCAAGCCCGTTTTCAGCAAGACTTTCCATAAATGCTTCGTTAGTGATGACCCATCCGGCTGATACCGAGGGGAAATAACCCCAGCGATGCCCACGGGCAAAGTTCGACGAACCGTCAGCACGCAGAATAGCCGATGCCATATACTTCTCCTTGTAATTGTAGTTGACACGACCAAAGAACGATGCCAGAGCGCCCTCGCTTTGAGGCGAACCGGATACCGAGATTTCGCTCAACGCCGACGGTTTGGCATTGGAAATGTAGGCGTACTTGAACTGTCCGGGGAACAGACTGTTGCGGGCATCGGTGCTCATACTTGAACCCATCCCCCACTTTTCGAGCGACTGTCCGAGCACAACATCAAAAGCGTGCTTGTCGTCAAGCAGAAAATTGTAACTCAGCGTGTTATCCCAAGTAATACTGTAACCTGCGCCGGCATACTGCGAGTTGGTGTCAACGGTCGAGTTGTCGGTAGTTGACAGGTTGCGAGGTGCGCTGTAGCTGTGTCCTTCCCATGCGCTCTGCTTAAAGCCGAATGCCGAACGGTATTTCAGGTTCTTGATCGGCTGAATTTCAATATACGCATTGGCGTTAAGGTTGTAGTTGCGTCCGGAGTTGTTAGCCTGCGAGCCTAAGGCGACCGATGCTATCGGGTTGCCTATCGAGCCTTGCAGATTCCAGCCTTCACGCGACTTGTCGCCCTGATCGTACCAGTTGCCTTCTTCGTCATACATCGGAAGCAACGGTGATGCAACAATTACGCCGTGAAACGAGTTCCAGTAAATGTTGCCGGTCGCCAAACTTGCATTCGAGGAAGTGTAATTAAACAGCAGGTTTTCGCCGATTTTGATTGCGTCGAAATCCTTCACCCTCAACAGTACGTGATCCGAATTGATACGCGCCGTGTAGCGTTTTACGCTCGGATCAAATCCTTTACCGAGAATACCCTGCTCGTCCGAAAAGCTGAAACCCATCGAAAATTTCGAGATGTCGTTTCCGCCAATCAGGTTGATCGCATGATTCTGCACAATGGCGTCTTTGTTCGTGTACTCATCAATCCAGTCCGTACCATTCCACGTACCGCTGTTGATGCGGTCGAGCAGGTATTGAGGGATTTCATTCGACCAGTTATAGACGCCGTTTCCTTCGTTAAAACGTGTCTCATCCTGTATTGCCATATACTGCTTGGCATCAAGCATCGCCGGCAATTTGTACAGATTTTGTACGCCGTAATAGCCGTCGTAGCTCAATTGCAACTTACCGGCTTTTCCCTGTTTAGTAGTAACGAGGATAACGCCATTGGCAGCGCGCGCCCCGTAAATAGCCGCCGAAGCAGCGTCTTTCAGTACGTCAACCGACTCGATGTCCGACGGGTTGATGTTGTTAATATCAACTCCAGCCACACCGTCAACAACATACAGAGGCGTCGAACTGCCGGTCGTGCCGATACCGCGTACCGTAACATTGTATCCTTCTCCCGGTTTACCCGATTTCTGGACAATGTTTACACCCGGCGTCTGACTCTGCAACGCTCCAAGCGCCGTAGTCGTACTGAGCTTCTGAATGTCATCACCGCTGACCTGCACGGTCGCGCCGGTAACTAACTTTTTCTTCTGTACGCCGTATCCTACAACGACAACTTCTTCAAGCGACTGCAAATCTTCGCCAAGCCGTACGTTGATGACGCGCTGCGATCCGACAGTAATCTCCTGAGTAACATAGCCGACGTACGAAAATACGAGAACAGACTGGGCGTTGGGAACCGCGACGGAGTATTGTCCGTCAATGTTCGTGATCGTCCCGAGCGTCGTCCCCTTCACCTGAACATTCACTCCTATCAGCGTCTCGCCACTTGCATCGGTAACTGTACCGGACACATTTATGTTCTGTGCCTGCAAAGTAACCGTAACGCATAACAGAATGAATGTACACATGATTGCGGATATTCTCCGCTTACCTTCAATTTTTTTCATAGGCAATTGTGTAATTATTGTGTAACATCGTATTATTCGCAAAAAATCTGTTTTCTGCGACGGGTCAAAAGTATAACAAATTTCTACCCCCCCCCCTTAAAATATGTTAATTTTTAACCTCTTTTAGTTAATTTTTGTTTACGTTAAACCATGCTGATTATCAGCCTTTTAGAACTAATTCGATTTTCGCTCGTTTTTTCAAATAAAAGATGCTATATTTGCACCTCGAAAAATGCATGACTTGGAAACAGTATTTTCGGAAATAGACATCCTCACACTTCTGCCTCAGCAACGCCCGTTCGTGCTGATCGACAGTATGTTGACTACCGATGAGACGATCACCGCGACTTCGTTTCTCGTCGGCGACGACTGTATTTTTTGCGAAAACGGACGCCTGACCGAATCCGGCATTATCGAGAATATCGCCCAGACCTGCGCGGCGCGAATGGGCTATATTAACAAATTTCTTGCGCACGATAGCGTGAAACTTGGCTTTATCGGCGCCATCCGAAACCTCGAAATCCAACGCCTGCCGCTCGCCGGACAGCGCATCGAAACCAAAATTGAGGTGCTCGAAGAGATTTTTAAGATGACGCTCGTCGCCGCAACAGTTACTCACAACAGCGAAATCATCGCTTCGGGCGAAATGAAAATATCGCTAACAGACATTGATACTCAAGCAGATGGAAAAGAATAAACAACTAACGGCATCGAAAGAAACGGAAATCCGCTTCAGCGAAGTGGACTCAATGGGGATAGTATGGCACGGGGCATATTCGCTTTATTTTGAGGATGCTCGCGAAGAGTTCGGTCGCAAATACGGCATCGGCTACCTCGATATTTTCGGCAACGGCTTCTATGCGCCGCTCGTTGACCTGCGCTTCAGCTATAAGAAACCGCTTGTTTACGGTCGTCGCGCGCGCACGAACATTATATATAAGCCAACCGAAGCCGCAAAAATCGTTTTTGAGTACGAGATCTACGACGCCGACGACAACTCGCTGATAGCCACAGGCTCGTCTGTGCAGGTTTTTCTTGATAAGGACTATCGGCTCGTCTGGGGCAACCCGCCGTTTTACGAAGAATGGAAAAAGAAATGGGGAGTGTAACTATCAGCATATCAGGCGACAGCATCATCTCGGCGCTCGGATTTGGCGCGGCTGAAAACTACACAGCTGTCAAAGCCGGACACACAGGACTGCGGCAGTATTCGTTTCCTTCGCTGCCGGAACCGTTCGTCGCCTCAATGATTGATAATGAGGCGCTTGATAGGCGTTTTGCCGCGATTTGCGAGGCTCACGACCAGTTTACCAAACCCGAAAAAGCCGCTATCCTCTCAATCAGCGACGCCGCCAAACAGACGCCCGTCGATCTGTCGTCGCCACGCACGGTTTTTATCGTTTCAACGACCAAAGGCAATGTCCATCTGCTTGAAAATAAGGACTGTAACACCGACGCCGTCTATCTATGGCATTCAGCAGCTAAAATAGCCGGATTTTTTGGCAATACGAACTCTCCGGTTGTCATATCAAACGCCTGTATTTCAGGCGCTTGCGCCCAGATTGAAGCTCAGCGTCGCCTCTCGTCGGGCGAGTTCGACTGCGCCATCGTTACGGGCGTCGATATGCTTTCGCCATTCATCGTGGCTGGTTTTCAGTCGTTTAAAGCGCTGTCGGCAAATCCCTGCCGTCCGTTCGATGCCAATCACGACGGGCTTAACCTCGGCGAAGCGGCGGCGACGATTGTTTTTCAGAGACAGGAGACATCAGACATAAGACAGATGACGGAAGACAGAGGGCAAGAAGCAAATTGTCAATTAGTTACCGGCGCGGTACGCAACGACGCCAACCACATTTCCGGTCCGTCGCGCACGGGCGAAGGCAGTTTCCGCGCCCTTAAAGCTGTCCTGCAAAGTGTTGATACCTACGACATTGCCTTTATCAACGCCCACGGCACGGCAACCGTTTACAACGACAGTATGGAAGCTGTCGCCATCGAACGCGCCGGACTGCAAAACCTGCCCGTGAACGGTCTGAAAGGCTGTTTCGGTCATACGCTTGGCGCCGCCGGACTGGTCGAAAGCATTATCTCGCTGCACGCGCTCGCCGATGGCGTCATCCTGCCAACTCTCGGCTTCGAGCACGGCGACGACGACCTGCAAATCAACGTCAACCGCAGTTTGACGCCGACCGACAAGTCGATGTTTATCAAGATGCTGTCCGGCTTCGGCGGATGCAATGCCGCTCTGCTTTTTCGTAAAACCAAAACCGCTAAATGACTGATATGGAGCTGTATATCGAAAAATATTCGCATCTGCAAGTCAGCAACGCCGACGAAATGACCGCAATCTACCGCTCATTGCAGATCGACTATCCGAAATTCCATAAAATGGACAACCTGTCGAAGCTCGGTTTTCTGGCTTCTGAACAGATTTTCAAAGACTTAAACGGTCGCTACAAAGGCGGCGACAACCTGACGCTCGCCGGCTTCAACAGCAGCTCGTCGCTCGACGCCGATGCGCACTTTCAAGCGACAATCGACAGCGCCGACAACTATTTTCCAAGCCCCTCAATATTCGTTTATACGCTTCCAAACGTGGTTTTAGGAGAAATTGCGATAAGAAATTGCCTTTTTGGCGAAACTATTTTCTATATTTGCGCCCGATTTGACGCGCGTTTCATCATCGCGACCGTGCGCCAAATCTTGCAGCACGACGGCGCCGATGCTGTGCTGGCAGGCTGGATCGAATACGGCAAGTCGGCAAAAGAAGCGCTTATGCTATTGATTAACAAGGATAAAGGCTCGTTGCCTCTGTCCGAAAACATATTAACTGATTTTATAAACAACAACAAATAATGGACGAACTGATTTTAAAACTCAAACAGGAAATTATCGAAGTGCTTAACCTCGAAGACGTTAAGCCGGAAGATATCGACAACGACGCGCCCCTCTTCGGCGAAGGTCTGGGGCTGGATTCTATCGACGCGCTCGAACTTATAGTGCTGATGGAGAAGAACTACGGCATCAAACTGAAAGACCCGTCGCAAGGACGCGAACTCTTTAAGTCGGTGCGTATTCTGGCTGAATACATCGCGGCAAACAAAACCAAATAAGACGTGCGACAGGCTCCGATTTATGTTACCGGCATGGGCATCGTGTCCGCTCTGGGCGCCGACTGCCGCAGTACGCTGATGGCTCTGCTGACACGGCGGTCGGGCGTCGGACAGCTGCGCTTCCTCCAAACCTCGCATACGGAATTTCCCGTCGGCGAAGTGAAACTGACGAACGAAGCGATGATGCGCTATTTGGATATATCTGAAAACGAGACGACTACGCGCACCTCGCTGATGGGAATGATGGCTGTTCGCGAAGCCCTGCAAACGGCAAAACTGACGACAACCGCACCGGACTTTAAGCAGAAAATCGCCCTCGTTTCGGGTACTACCGTCGGCGGAATGGATAAAAGCGAGCAGTATTACCTTGATTTCCTGTCGAATGACACGCACAACGAGTATATCGCCACCCACGACTGCGGCGCCTGCACGGAAATGATTGCCGATTATTTCGGGATTTTTTCTGCCGTCGATACGATTTCAACGGCTTGCTCGTCGGCTGCCAACGCCATCCTGAAAGGCGCGATGCTGCTCCGCGAAGGACGGACCGACATCGCCATCGTCGGCGGCTGCGAATGTATCACCAAATTCCACCTCAACGGCTTCAATACGCTGATGATCCTCGACCGCGAGCTGTGCCGACCGTTCGACGCCACCCGCGCAGGACTGAACCTCGGCGAAGGCGCCGCCTATCTCGTGCTCGAAACGGAACGTACCGCCCGTGAACGCGGCATCGAGCCGCTCTGCATCCTTTCAGGCTTTGCCAATACCTGCGACGCCTATCACCAGACAGCCTCATCACCCGACGGCGAAGGCGCATATTTAGCTATGACACAGGCACTTGCATCCGCCAAACTGCAACCCGACGACATCAGCTATATCAACGCCCACGGCACCGGCACGCTCAACAACGACCTGACCGAAGCGCACGCCATAAGCCGCGTTTTCGGCAACCGTATTCCGCCCTTTTCATCGACCAAAGCCTTTACAGGGCATACAACAAGCGCAGCCGGCAGCATCGAAGCCGTCATTTCCATCCTCGCCTTGCAGAACGGATTCATCCCTGTCAACCTGAACTTTACGACCCCAATGCCCGAATTGCCAATTACGCCCGCCACCGATGAATACGCCCGCAAACCGCTCCGCCACGTCCTGACCAACTCCTTCGGCTTCGGCGGCAACGATACGGCGCTGATCTTCTCGGCGCCGTAACAGCCTGATTTTTAAAAACCACAAAGGCAAGAAAGGCAAATAAGGACTTTTACTTTGTTGCCTTATTTGCCTTCGAGGTTATTTATCTATGCCATCACGTTCAAGCTAAGCCAGTGCTACTTCTGCGACCTTCAACCCTATCCGCCTGTAAAACTTCGCAACTTTCGATTCGTCAGGCAGATAAAATACAGCATTATCAGGAAAATGAATAAGCCCTGATACCCGGTTCGGATCATCCCAACTTACATTTATGACCGTCAGCTTGTTACAGCCAAAGAATGCCATCTCGCCGATTTTCGTTACCGAACTTGGAATAGTCAACGACTCCAACCTGCTGCATGCCATAAACGCATTCTCGCAAATCTCTTCGCATCCGGCAAGTATAGTATATGTGGCTAAATTACAGCTTCTTGGGCAAGAAATCAACTTTTTCCTGTTTGCACTGTATTTCACTCCATATTCATCTATCCATATACCATCAGCAGCCGTATCGCGTTTAACTCGTTTATATTGGACTCCAGTCTTGTTCTCCATGTCTTGCTTTAACAGTCGCGCCAACGTCTCCCTAACCTGCATTTGTACATTTTCATCGGGAGTTGGATAATACGAATGATGAGATGCCTTTCTCTTGCATCGAAAAGCAGGGCGTGAACAACAATTGATCTGCAGTGGATCCCACCCCGCCGGCGCCTCCAATTTAGTATCCTGATATACAGGCACATCGGTAATCTTTTCATCCCGTTCATTGACCGCAATAAAAGCAGTATATTTAGAATCTATCTGATTTTCAACTGCTATCGCTACGATTTCCTTTTCATAGCCCGAATTGTCGGCACCATAACTATGCGAAAAATACTTTTCAATTTTGTGAATTTTTTCGGCATAATAAATCTTGTCAAACGGGAAATCACTCGTCTGAATAGCATCTTTACTTATACCAAAAACATGCTTTACATCACCGCAACGACAGACAAGTTCAACATCGTCCCTGACTTCTTTTTCTACTTCAAGTAAGACATCATACGGCTCGTTGTCAAAGATAACGCTCTGACGTTCAATCTTTTCCAAAATGCGGTTAGATTTTCTGTTGATTTCCACCTCCCACAGTTTATTTTTAGTCGCACGTGCAAACTGCGCCGCAACTACCCGCCTGATTTGGTCTTCGTTCACGATAAACTCCGCCTTGCCGTGCCCTGCTTTAGCGATTTTTTCAAGTCCGTTCATATTAACTGAAGTATCTATCCCAAAGATAAACAACGAGTTACGACTAATATTTTGACGTACATTATCAGCAATCAGTTCCTCGTAACCGATCTGGCCGTCGGTAAAGAAAAAGATGATTTTTCCATCGCCAAAGTTCTCAATAGCCTTAAGAATAGGAGCTCCCATCTCAGTTCCGCCTAAAGCTTCGAGACCGGCAACAAAAGCCATTGCATCAAAGAGATTTTCGTTGGTCATTTCTATTAAATCATT
>JAISTS010000102.1 GCA_031272455.1 Tannerella sp.
GCAAAGTTAATGGCGAAAATTAATTGCCGAAACACGGTTTTGCCGCTTGACCGGATTTGGCAAAATATCCGTATCGTATCCATATTTTATCCGAAAAAGCTGCGATGAACAGGATTAAATGGTTGCGTTTTATGACGAAAATTTCGTCACGAAATTTTCGTTACGAAAAAACGCGATGAAAAATACTTGACAAAACCGTCTATCGGGTATATAACGTCTTCCTGATGAGATGGATAGCGAAAACGATCAGATCGGCTTGAATCCATCGGGCTACTAAGGGTCTATGCGGTATTCGATTCCGCCAAATGCTGACGAAACGATTTGGCGGAATCGTGGTAAAAAAGCGTCGATTCCGCCAAATGGTGTTGCGGGAAATTGGCGGAATCTGTGTTCCCGCTTGGGCGGGATAAAGTCCGCAATGATGGATACGGATGGACGGCGTCATTGCCGAAGGTCAGATGAACAAATCATCGAGTACGACCTCGCTCTGAATGTTGTCGCGGTATTCGTTGTGTTTTACTCCATAAGTGGTTATTAATGTGTCATGTACGGTCTTGCGGGTTTTGGTTTCTTCGATGAAAAGCCCGCGACGTCGCCGCAACGTCAGGTCATATTCCTTGGTGATAACATATTCATTATTAGAGTATTTAATCTCACACAGATTAATTATTTGGTCATCGCGGTCAATTACAAGGTCAATTTGAGCGCCGCCCTGTTCACGGTCGCGACTGCGCCACGAGAAAGTGTATGTCGTAACGCCACCGATGCCGAGTTTGCGACGTATTTGCTCGGTATGCAGCAGGCAGAGTTGTTCAAACGAATAGCCGTTCCATGCGTTGCAGGCGGGCGAGTTCAGGTTGTTTGTCCAGAAGCGAGCGTCGGTAACAGGCTTATTTTGAATGAAATGAAGGTGGAAGAGCGAGAAGAAATCAACTAACTGATGGATTTTTTCCTTGCGGCTTTTTCCGAAAGCGGAGTATGAGCGAATAAAGCCGCACTGTTCAAGTTCTTCCAACATTCGCGTTACAGAGCCGCCATCCGACAGGTTGGCATTTTTCACAATTTCTCCGCGCGTAAAGCCGGACTGCCTTTTAATCAGCGTTTTAACTATTGCAACATATTTTTCGGACTGTTTAAACAGGGAATTGAATATTTTAGCAAATTCGTCTCTTAATACGGCGTTTTTCTTAAAGAACATGTTATCAATGTTTTGCGGTAAGCCGTAAGCCTTGTCCAACTGCTGCCAGTAATAAGGGACGCCGCCTATAATCATGTAATAATCAGCGATATGCTTTCGGCTTAAAGATAACTTCCTGCTATTGGCATACTCTTCACATTCTGCCAGCGTGAAGGGTTCGAGCAGTATCTGCCGCGTTACGCGATTGTGCAGCCCGCCGCGACTCCTGATGATTTTATTGAGCATCCATGAAGTAGAAGAACCGCAGATGATAAGCAGAATGTCGGAGACCGTCGAGGCGTAAGTGTTCCACCAGTACTCGAAAGCCTGAATGAAGCCCGAACCGTTGGTAGCTAACCACGGCATTTCGTCAATAAATATCACTTTCCTGCCCCGTTTTCGAGAGCGGTTCAACGCATCACGCAGCATTGCAAAGGCTAATGTCCAGTTTTCGGGCGTCGGCACTGATTGCTTGAAATAGTTCTGAAAAGCCATCTTAAAGTTTTCGAGTTGAGTTTTTTTTGATGAGTTTTCAACTCCGGAAAAGTAAAACGTAAATTTCTCTTGAAAGAAACTCTTTATCAGAAACGTTTTACCGACCCTGCGCCTGCCGTAAACGGCAAGAAATTCAGGGCTGCCGGATTCCATAATCCGTTGCAACATTGCTCGTTCTCTCTTTCTGCCTACTAATGTATCCATTGTTTTACAGTTTGAATAAATTTGGCGGCAAAGGTAAAAAAAATATTCGATTCCGCCAAATAATGATGAAAGAATTTGGCGGAATCGCATAAAAAAAGTACTGATTCCGCCAAATGATGTTACGATAAATTGGCGGAATCGTGTGTGAAATGAAAATAACGGGCATGATCCCACGCCGACCATGCCCGTCATCCTGAAAAATCACAGCGCTATCACAGCACAATTACCGTGCTGACGCCGCCAACATTGACGATGTATGCGCCTTTGGGCAGGGCGACTGTCGCTTCGCCTGCGACGGTCAGGGTCTTGACCAAGGCTCCGCCGATGCTGTATATCTGTGCGTCGGCAGGCGCTGCCGTGCGGATATGCAATGCTCCGCCGGTTGACCATACCTGCGTGGCGGCGACGGTATTCACTGCCGATGATACGTTTTGCGGAAGAAATGTGTAGGAATATAATGTCAGCTTGTCAATGCCGATCGGCTCGTTAGCCATGTAATTGTTTTGGCAGCTAAGCCCTGTCAACGCCGTATTTTGGGAAACGTCAAGCGAAGTAAGCAAATTGTTGTAACATATAAGATTTGTCAGCGCAGTATTCTTGGATACATCAAGTGAAGTCAGTCCTAATCCGTAACAGTAAAGAGTCTGTAATTCTGTATTCTTCGATATGTCGAGCGAGGTGATTTTGTTGAAATTCATTGCTCCAAGCCTTCCGTCATTGCAGTTGCAAGCAAGAAATGTCAGAGCAGTATTGTTGGACACATCAATCGAAGTCAAACCGATATCGACGCACGAAAGCGAGGTCAGCGCAGTGTTTTTCGATACGTCTATCGACATTAACGGATTGTTGCCGCAGTGAATAAATGTCAATTCTGTACATTTTGTTATATTAAGCGATGTCAGTTGGTTGTCACTGCAACTAAGCCGTGTCAGCGCCGTATTCGCAGACAGGTCGAGTGATGTCAACTGATTGCTTGAACATTGAAGGTCTGTCAACGTGGGATTCTTCGACACATCAAGCGACGTCAATTTATTGCTGCTACAAGCAAGCTGCGACAGCGCCGTAAAATGTTCGATCCCCGTAAGATCGGCAATATCTTCGCCGATAACAACAAGATTCCTTATACTCAGTTCGTCAGCATCAAGAATACCATCTTCATTCGTGTCGTAGTCGCTTGCGAGAACGGCTCGGAAATTGGCATCGGGGAAGTTCGTTTCATCAATGGCGACCTGCGCCCTGACCGTAACTGCGGCGGAAAGCGTCATCGCCGCGATTAATAAAGAGTAAAATTTGTTCCTTTTCATAGTTTTACTTATTTCGGCGGCAAAGATACGAACTTTTTTTATTCGCAACAGTTTTTAAGAAAATATTTTTGGTTCGGACAAAATATTGCCGTTCCCGTTACTTATTCTTAATGATTTGCGCCATCAGTTCGGCTTCGCAGACGACTTTTTCGCCGACGAAGACGTAGGCTTTGATGGTGGCGATGCCGCGACGGATGGGCGCTGTCAGTTCGACGCGGAAGATGAGCGTGTCGCCCGGCACTACTTTTTGCCGGAATTTCACGCCGTCGATCTTCATAAAATAGGTGGAATAGCGTTCGGGTTCGTCCACCGAGTTGAGGACGAGCAGTCCGCCTGTTTGCGCCATCGCTTCGACGAGCAGCACGCCCGGCATCACCGGTTCCTGCGGGAAATGTCCCTGGAAGAACGGTTCGTTGACAGTTACATTTTTGATGCCGACGATATGGTTGCCTCCGAGTTCGATGATCTTGTCCACCAGCAGGAAGGGGTAGCGGTGGGGCAGCAGTTCGCGGATGCGGTTGATGTCCATCACGGGCGGCAGTTCGGGATGGTATATCGGCGGTTGTATCTCGTTGAGTTTGATGTCTTTGCGTATCATCCGCGCCAGCTGGTTATTGATTTTGTGTCCGGGGCGGGTGGCGATGATATGTCCTTTGATGGGCTTGCCGATGAGGGCGATGTCGCCGATGACGTCAATCAGTTTGTGGCGTGCGGGTTCGTTGACATAGACGAGCGGTTTGTCGTTGACGTAGCCCAGCTCTTTCACGTCGCAGCGCGGCAGTCCGAAATAGTCCGACAGGCGGTCGAGGTCTTCCTGCGGGATGCGTTCGTCGTAGATGACGATGGCATTATCGAGGTCGCCGCCCTTGATGAGGTTATTTTTGCGCAGCATCTCTATTTCGCGCACAAAGACAAAGGTACGCGAAGCGGCTATCTCGGATGCGAACCGATGGATGTCGGTCAGTGCGGCGTACTGGTTCGAGAGCACGGGCGAGTCGAACGAGATCAGTACGTTGATGCTGAACTTGTCGTCGGGCAGGATGACGAGCGACGAGCCGCTTTTCTCGTCCGTTACTTCGATTTTGTGCCTGACGATGTAGTAGTCGCGCGGCGCATTCTGTTCTTCGGCACCCGCCTTTTCGATGGCTTCGGAATAGAAGCGCGAGCTGCCGTCGAGGATAGGAAATTCGGGTGCATCCACTTCTATCAGGCAGTTGTCAATGCCGGCGGCGTAGAGGGCTGCCATGGCATGTTCGATGGTGCTGACCTGCACGTCGTTTTTGGCTACAACCGTGCCTCGCTGCGTGTTGACGACATTTTCGGCAAGCGCGTCGATGACGGCGTCGCCTTCGACGTCGGTACGTTTGATCTTATATCCGTGGTTTTCGGGTGCGGGCAGGAAGCGGATATGGATGTCCAGACCCGTATGCAGTCCCTTTCCCTGCAATGAAAATTCTGATGCGAGCGTTCTTTGTTTCTGCATGTTGAGTGTCGTTTTATTGTTTTTTATTTTTCAGTTCGTCAACTTCGCGGCGCAGGCTTGCCAGCTCTCGGTACATGTCGGGCAGTTTGCCGAATACGGCATACGAGCGGAAGAAATCTTTTGAGCGGAAGGCGGGATAGCCCATCACCGTTTCGCCCTCCGGCACGTCGCGCATAACGCCCGACTGTGCTCCAAGCATCACTTTGTCGCCAATTCGCAGATGTCCTGCGATGCCGACCTGCCCTGCAAACATACAGTGGTTGCCTATTTTCGACGAGCCGGCGATGCCGACCTGCGCCGCCATCACCGTGTTTTCGCCTATCTCGACGTTGTGAGCCACCTGTATCAGGTTATCGAGCTTGGCGCCTCGATGTATGAGCGTCGAACCCATCACGGCGCGGTCGATCGCTGTATTGGCGCCAACTTCCACATCGTCTTCGAGCACGACATTGCCCATCTGCGGGATTTTCTTGTATCCTTCGCCGTCGGGGGCAAAACCGAAACCGTCGGCGCCGATGACAGCTCCCGCGTGTATGATGCAGCGCTGTCCGACAACGCATTTCGGATAGATTGTTACGTGCGGATAGATGATGGAATCGTTGCCGACAATGACGCTCTCGCCGATGACAGCCAGCGGGTGAACCGTACAGCCATCGCCAACGACGACATTCTCGCCGATGTATGCCATCGCGCCGATGAAGACGTTGGCGCCCACTTTTGCCGATTCGGCAATGACAGCCGAGGGGTGGATGCCCGTCTTGCGTTCGCGCTGCGCCTGATCGACCATCTCCATCAGCGATGCCAGAGCAACGTAGGCGTCGGGCACTTTCAACAGCGTCGCGGCAATCTTGCTCGACGGCGTAAAATCACTGTTTACCAACACTATACTCGCATTGGTGGTGTAAATATAATGTTCATATTTCGGGTTTGCAAGAAAGGTAAGAGAGCCTTTTTCGCCTTCTTCGATCTTTGCAAAACTGCTTACTTTCACATTCGGGTCGCCTTCGACCGTTCCATTCAGGAAAGTTGCTAATTCCTGGGCTGAAAACTCCATTTTTTATTTGTCCTGTA
>JAISTS010000118.1 GCA_031272455.1 Tannerella sp.
ACCTCGTGGAGGCGCAACTCGGCAAGGTCAAAGCCGTGCTGACTTCATGGAATCGTGGCGGCAGCGGCGAACTATATCCCAAACCCAACTCCGACCCCAATAAGAAAGTGCCCTGGTAACGGGCGAATTGAGAATTGAGAATTAAGAGTTAAGAGGTTACGTCATTGCGAACGCAGTGAAGCAATCCAGTCAATTATACCATTTATACCGATTTTTCTGGATTGCTTCGGGCTTCGCCCTCGCAATGACGGTACCAGCGGCGGTCGTCATTGCGAACGACCTTCTCTTCGTCATTGCGAACGGCCTTCCTTTCGTCATTTTTTCCGCAAGCGAAAAAGAAAAAGCGAACGCAGTGAAGCAATCTCATTAATTAAAAACAAACAAACCAAAAAAAATGAAACAAATATCAACTGTTATACTTTTAGTAGCACTGTTTTCGTGCGCTGAAAGAGCTAATAATCAGCGACCTGAAAAGGCAATCATCAGCAAACATGTCATTCGATGGACGGAACCGGGTAAACGCATCCCGTCTAATTATTCCGTCTTTGCGCCGGTGCTCGGTAACGGCTATTCTGGTGTCGCTATTGCAGGAGAGCCTGATAATCAAGTCTTTTATTTGGCACGCAATGACTTCTGGAGGCTCAAATCGGGTCATAACGAATCATACCCGCTCGTTCTTGGGAAGATAGAACTGTCTGTACCACAGTTTAAAGACGCTTCGTTTGTGATAGAACAGTCTCTGTATGACGCAGTTACGTCGGCACGCTTCTCCAAAAACAATGAAACGCTGACTTACAACGCTTTCGTGGCAGCTACTAAAGACCTCTTTGTCGTTGAGATAGGTTACGAAGGTAAAGGCGAGGTTGAAGGCTTGGTAAAACTGTCGCTGCCGGGCGCGGAAGAAATAGTCGAAAACCTGCCTCTCGAACGCGCTTTTCCGGGTAAAATGGAACTCAAGACAACGGACGACGGGATTCAGTATCTTTCAAGAGCTTTCGAGGATTCGGTAGATATTCCTACCAAAGCCGCTATTGCCCTGAAAATAAGCGGTAAAGAGACAGCAAACGGCAAGTTCAAGCTTAAAGCAGGCGAAAAATTAAGATTAATAGCCTCATTGTCAAGCAATTTCAAAAGCGAAGATTGTGTGGCTGAAGTTCTCGCCAAAGCAGTTGAATACAGCAACGACGAACTGCTGTCCGTAGCCAAAACAAGCCACAAAGCATGGTGGGAAGACTACTGGTCGAAATCGTACGTCTCCATACCCGACAGCGTCGTCGAGAAACAGTATTACGTCTCGCTTTACGGCACAGCCTGTACGAGCCGCGACCCAGACTTCCCGCCCGGACTTTTCGGCGTATGGATAACCCGCGAACAGCCTGCATGGATGGGCGATTATCACACCAACTACAACTTTCAGGCTGCTTTTTACGCGCTCTATTCTGCCAACCGTATCGAGCAGGCTGACCCATGCAACCAGCCCTATTTAGCTTTCATGCCGCGCGGCGAGTATTATTCCGAAAAAGTTACGGGCATCAAAAACGGACTTTATTATCCCGTCGGCATCGGTCCGCTTGGCATTGAGACTACTCTCTGGACGCCTTACATGGAGAACAACATAACCGGCTGGTGGTCAACAATTAACGTTCATGAGAACATTGAAGACAACGGCATGTTTTGGGGACAGAAAAGCGATGCGGCATATTGCGCAGTGAACGTAATGATGCAGTTTTACTACACCCTTGACATGAATTATACCCGCCGGATGTATCCGTTTGTGAAAGGCGTTGCAACGTTTTGGGAAAACTATGTGAAATGGGAAAACAATCGCTATGTCATTTATAATGACGCTATTCACGAAGGCACTGTCGGCGATATGAACGGCGTGCTGAGCCTTGGATTTGTGAAGATGATAATGCAACTTGCCAACGACATGAGCGAAATGCTGCAAACCGACGCCGACAGACGCGAGAAATGGCTGCATGTACGCGACAACATCTCCGACTACCCGCTCATGGAACGCAACGGAAAGACGGTTTTTCGCTATACCGAAAAAGGTATTGGTTGGGTGGACGGCAATACGCTTGGTATTCAGCACATTTATCCCGCCGGAGTGATAGGTCTCGACAGCGATCCGGAGTTGCTGCAAATCGCCTATAACACAGTGGATGAGATGCGCCGCTGGCTCGACACGAATGCGA
The DNA here is from genome assembly GCA_031272455.1 of Tannerella sp. GTDB lineage: Bacteria > Bacteroidota > Bacteroidia > Bacteroidales > Tannerellaceae > Tannerella. The sequence goes on from JAISTS010000118.1 coordinate 2,199, forward strand.
GCAACAGCATGTTTCCCGCTGCCGTCCGTGTAGGCTACAGTCCGGATACAATTCTCTATCAATTAGGCGTTTACTCTAAACATACCGCCCCGAATGGCTTCCAGCTTGATAATCCGCACGGGGTTGAAAACTGGAGCACCGTCCCGAACACCATTAACGAGATGCTTTGCATGAGCCATCACGGTATAATCCGTCCGTTTGCGGGCTGGGTGCGCTCAAAAGACGCTATGTTCCACAATATCAGGGCAGAAGGTGCATTTCTCGTTTCCGGCGCCATCAGGAATGGCGAGGTATGCGACTTATCGGTTTACAGCGAGAAAGGGAGCGAACTGCGCCTGCTCAATCCGTGGAAAGGCAGGAAAGTATCGGTACAAACTGCTGATAAAGAGGATGTTATCATAGAAGGAGACCTCCTCCGGTTTGAAACACGCGCCGGAGCGACGTATCGGTTTAATTGCCGGTAATCCGCCCGCGCAAGGTCAGTCTGCGGGGAAACGGATGTTGAGCTGACGGCGGATTTCGTCAATTATTTCTATGGTAATCAGCGAATTAGTGAGTGAATTTACGGATGATTCTTTTCTGCCGGATTGAATCAGGTCAATAAACTCGGCTATCTCGTAATAGTATTCATTATGAGGCGTTTCCGGCGTGATGTTTTCCCACTCGCAACCACGCTGCTTCATCTTTACAGTGCCGATATTATTGATGCGGTCGAGTGTGATGACGCCATTCTCGCCCTGTATTTCCGTCGGCAGGAACGAGTCGGCTATTTTGCTGTATAACACGCTCGTTGTCATGCCATTATCATATTCAAAAACGACATTTCCATGTCCGTCAACTCCGCTGAAAAGCTTAACTCCCGCAGCATGAATCGCGGCAGGGCGCCCAAAAAGCACAACCATCGGATAAATAGTATAAATGCCGATATCCATCACTGCGCCGTTGCTCAAAGCAGGATTGAATGCGTTCAAGACAACGCCCTCTTTCAACTTGTCGTATCGCGATGAATATTGGCAATAACAGGCGAAAAACTGCCTTATGACGCCAATTTTTGCAACAGCATCCCGTATGGCTCTAAAAGCGGGCGTCAATGTAGGCTTCATGGCTTCCATCAACGTAACATCCTGTTTTTTAGCGGTTTCTATCATCAACTTTGCCTCGGAAGCGTTTGATGCAAAAGCTTTTTCGCATAACACATGCTTGCCGCGTTCCATACATGCTATGCTTTGAGCGGCATGGCAGGCGTTCGGCGAAGCGATGTAAACAGCATCAATCAGGTTGCTTTCGGCCATCGCTTCGACCGACGTGAATACATGCGGTATTCCGTGCTTTGACGCAAATGCACGACCTGTTTCTTCCTTGCGGGAACAAACGGCTGCAAGCTCAAAACGCTCATCCTCACGCCCTCCGGCTATCACCCAATCGGATATAAAATTAGTTCCGATTACTCCAAATCTTACTTTTTGCAAATTCTTAATTTTTAATTCTTAATTCTTAATTATCATCCAGTTTGTTTATGGCATAGCCGGTAGCGTCCATCCGTCGCGGTAGGTGTGGCGGATGTATTCGGAGGCTACTTCGAGGGCGTTAAACTCTTGAAATTTGGATGTGTCGGTGGGATGACCGTCTATGACGGTTATCTTGTTGCCGGAATATACTTTCAGCGTATCTGTGGCAGAGATGTTGGTGAACTTCATGTTCTGACCGTCCCACAAGAGAGCCTTGTTGAGACCTTGCAGGCGAATAGCCAGTACTCCGAGCAGTACCATCTCGGCGAAAGGACCGGAATAGGCAAAGTTGCTCGTCGGCTGCACACGGTTGGCGGGCGCTTCCTTGCAGGCGCGTATCCAGTCCTGCTCGTGCGGTCCGTCTATATAACCGGTCATGCCCGGTATGCGGCGCAAGGACTGTGGTACTTTGGGGACGCGACCCGACAGCAAGCGCGGTTTGAAGCCGCCACACTCGGCATAGAGGCTGTCTTTCGTGCCTATAAACAGCGTCCCGCCGAGACCGTCGCTCATCAGGTTGAGTCCATCGGGCAGATTATCAGGGCGGTTAGGGAACAAACCGCCGTCGTACCAGCGGACTTTCACCGGCGGCATGGCTACTTTGGGCAGATTATCGCGTTCGGGGAACGTGAACTCTACCATCTCCGACTGGGGCGCCGATTCGTTGTTCAGTGGAGATGAACTGCCCTGTATCTTCGTCGGGTAGCCGAGTTTAAGCGCCTGAAAGACAGGGTCTAAAACGTGGCACGCCATATCGCCGAAGGCGCCGGTGCCGAAATCCCACCACCCGCGCCAGTTCCACGGATGATAGATGCTGTGATAGGGACGCATCGGCGCGGGTCCTATAAACAAATCCCAGTCAAGCGTCTTGGGTATCTTCATCGTTTCTTTCGGACGGTCAAGCCCTTGAGGCCACAGCGGACGGTCTGTCCATGCGTGTACCTCGCGCACTTCGCCTATCTCGCCGTTCCAAATCCATTCGCAGACAGTCCGTACGCCGTCGCCGGAGTTTGCCTGATTGCCCATCTGCGTGGCGACGCCGTATTGGGCTGCAAGGCGCGTCAGCAGACGGCTCTCGTATATAGAATGCGTCAAGGGCTTCTGACAATAGACGTGCTTGCCGAGCGTTATTGCCGTCGAAGCGATGATGCCGTGCGTATGGTCGGCTGTCGCAACAAGCACAGCGTCAATGTCTTTGCCCATCTCGTCGAACATCGTGCGCCAGTCTTTGTAGCGCTTGGCGTTAGGAAACGAATTGAACGCTTTCTCGGCGTATTTCCAGTCCACATCGCACAGAGCCACAATGTTTTCCGTCTTCATGCCGCCCAGATTTGCATGTCCCTTACCGCCGACGCCGATGCCCGCGATGTTCAGTTTATCACTCGGAGCCACATGCCCCATTCCGCTCACTACATGCGACGGCACAATGGTCAGCCCCGCCGCCGTTGCCGCCGTCGTCTTCAAAAAGTCGCGGCGAGAAATATTCGTTTTCATAATTCTTTGATTTTCACGTTTCTGTACCAAAGTTTTGTGCCATGGTTTTGAAGGGAGATATTGCCTTCGTCCCATTTACCGTAGTCGGGATATTGCGCCCATTTGCCCGCGTCGCGCCGCTTCTGCCAGTCGTCGGAATACTTCACGTATGAAGCCGTCTCGACGCCGTTAATCAGTTGAGTTACACGATTTCCGTCAACAACTAACAGCAATCTGTTCCACTCCCCTACCGGATTGTAGGGCTTTGCTTTTGGCGGGTACATAGCATAGTTGGCGCCGTGTATCTGCCAGTCTTCCAGCGGATCGGGCCAGTTGTCCTGATCAATCAACTGAAATTCCGGTCCTGTCTCGTAAGGAAACTCATATTTAGGGTCTTCCTTAACTTGATAGACCACGCCGCTGTTTGAGCCTTTCGACAGTTTGTATTCCACCGTCAGAGCAAAACTTTTGTAGGTCTTGTCGGTGATAATGTCCTGACTCTCATGCCCTCCGGTCGGACTCATCGTAAAAGAGCCATCCTCGATAGCCCAGACGTCGGGTATGCCTTTCATGTTGTAGCCGTGCCAGCCGTCGAACGTTTTGCCGTCGAACAGCAGTTGCCATCCTTCCTGTTTTTCTTTGGCGCTCAAGGTGTTAGGCGTCGCAACGGGGTCTAGTTCAGCCCACAGTTTTAAGGGGTCGGCAGTCTTGCCTCCGCCACAGTTTGTCAAAAGAGCCGCCATAACGACTCCGAAAATGTAAACAGACTTTTTCATGCGTTACTTAAATTTAAATAATAAAGCATTTTAAATATAATTTTTTGCAAAGGTATTGAGCCTCATACTAAATAAAAATGGATTATTATTGCAAAAAAGATGGATTATTATTGCATAAACGACTGCCCTTCCTGCTTTCGACGGTATTCCTTGGGCGACATTCCCGTAATGCGCTTAAAAATTCGGCTGAAATAATAAGGGTCGTCGTAACCGACTTTGTAACTGACCTGATTGATGCGCAGGGTGGAATTGAGAAGGTAGTAGCAGGCTCGCTGTACGCGCATACGGTTAACGTAATCCATTGGAGCATAGCCTGTTTCCTTGCGAAAAATACGATAAAAGTATGATGGCGAGTAGCCGAAAATATCCGTCAGCATTTTGATTGTCAGCTTCTTGTCGAGATTTTCATTTATAAAATGCGTTGCGCGGTTCACTGTCGAATTGCTGTACAGATAGACTTTTCCGGCAGCATTGCGGTAAGTATCAAGGTAAAACAACGTGCCGAGGAAATGCCCCAGACAGAGGTGCGCATAGTTCAGATTATCAGGCGAAAACGACTCTGACAGGACATTAAACATCTCTTCAAACAGCTTTATTCGATTGTCAATTCGCGAATTGTCGTCGGGCGGGATTGCTGTCGCACGGTTGAAGAAAGCGCTGAACAAATTCGCTTTATCTCCCTTAAAATGAAGCCAATAAATAGACCAAGGCGTTTTGCTGTCGGCGCCGTACTTATGACTTTTCGAGGCTTCGAGCAGGACAAACATATTTTCGCTGAGCGTCTGGCGATTGCCACAGGTCTCAAACCAGCCTTTGCCTTTCACGCAGTAAATCAGTACGTGTTCGGGGCAACCGTGCGGACGGTCGATATAATGATGACGCGCGGTAGGAAAATAACCTAACGAGCGTATAATCAAATCGTTGACAAGCGGATTACGCTCCATACCGTTAACGAGTTCATACGGCATTATGAGCATCTGCTGACCTGAAAATCCGTGTTTTATCCGAGGCATAATATTTTTTACTGTTGCAAAAGTAATATTTTTTAAAAAGTTTGACGTATATTTGCGCGATTTTTAACACCTGACGATGGAAGATAAGCGCAAATATCTGCTGGGACTGACGTTTCTCAAAAGCGTCGGCGATATTCTTGCGCGCCAGCTGATGCAATATTTCGGCGAGGCGGAAAAGGTTTTTACTGCAAAACAACAGACTCTCGAAAAAGTGCCCGGCATAGGCGAACTGAAAGCCGCAGCCATCATTGAATCAAAAAAAGAAGCTTTGGAACGCGCTGAAAAAGAGCTTGTTTTCGTCGATAAAAACAAAATCAAATTCTTTGCAATAGCGGATGAGGACTATCCGTATCGCCTGCGCGAATGTCCTGACGCCCCGCTTGTTTTTTACTATCGCGGCGAAGCTAACCTTAACGCACAACGCATTTTGAGCATCGTAGGGACGCGCAGCGCTACCGACTACGGCAAACAGCGGACGACCGAGTTGGTGAAGGAGTTGTCGAAGCTATTTCCCGATATGCTCATAATCAGCGGTTTGGCTTATGGCATCGACGTGTGCGCCCACCGCAGTGCCGTGAAATTCGGACTTCCGACAGTCGGCGTTCTGGGGCACGGTTTAGACCGAATTTATCCTGCGGCACATCGTAAAACGGCGGTGGATATGCTGAACAATGGCGGCTTGCTGACCGATTTTCCAAGCGAGACAAACCCCGACCGCGAGAATTTCCTGCAACGTAATCGCCTGATTGCCGGACTTGCAGACGCTACTATCGTCGTCGAATCTGCCGAGCGAGGCGGAGCATTGGTTACGGCTGATATCGCGTTTTCGTATGGTCGCGATGTGTTTGCTTTCCCCGGCAGGGTGGGCGATGCATTTTCTGAAGGATGTAACAGGCTGATACAGACGAATAAAGCGGGACTTATCACTTCTGCGCAAGATGTAGTGAAAGCGATGAACTGGGATGTTGCGGAGAAAACGACTGCGCCGCGCCAGTCAGCCCTGCTGTTTGAAAAAGAGCGTCCCAAATCGCCTATCCTTGATGCGATTGCCGAAAAAGGGCAGTTACATATTGACGAGCTGTCGGCTTTGCTTGGCATTCCGGTGCATCTCCTGTCGCCGCAACTGTTTGAGCTTGAGCTGACCGGATATATCAAAACGCTTCCGGGCGGAGTGTATAAACCGAATTTTTGAAATGATGCGAATCAACCTGCGACTTAAAGAGCGAAAACTGCAACTGCTGATGCTGATTTATATGCTGATGTTTGTTCCGATTGTCAGCTTTTTAGCCCGCAATGTGCCTCCGGGCGTTGTTGTACAGGGCATAATGGCGAGCATTTGCCTCACCGTCGTTGTCTTTGTTCTCACCACCTTTATGTCAACACGGGGGCTGCGCATATTCTATTCCGGCTTGCTGGCGATAACGCTGATACCCGGAGCAGTGCTGCTCGGTTACCTGTTATTTGCAAAAGTACTGCTGTCCGACGGCTCTATGGCGGCTCTGTTTGAGACCAATATCAGCGAGTCGCGCGAATTTATTGTCTATTATATGAACCCATGGGTAACGCTTGGCATCGCGCTGTATATTCTTGTGCCTGTGATATTTATCTTTAAGATGAAGAATATTGCCTGCCACAACATACGCGAACACAAAAAGACGTTTGCGACCTGTATCATGCTGCTGTTCCTGTTTTGTGCTGTCGAGCCGTTTGCGCAACGCATCTATTTTGTTGATTTTTACCGTGTTTTTGCCGAATACAAACTGCGAACGCTGTTGGAAGAGCGAGCCATAGAATCGCGTATGGCTCAACCGTTTGAAGTAGCCGTGTCGGAGGTGGAAGCGCCTCAAACACTTGTCGTTGTGATAGGCGAATCGCTGTCGCGCAGCCATTTATCGCTCTACGGATACGAGCGCGACACTAACCCGCTGCTGTCGGCACGTCGGCAGTCGCTGAAAATTTATACCGATGTCGTCGCTCCGCAAGTCCATACCATACCTGTGATGCGCTCGATCCTGACTTTTGCCGACGAGACGCATCCCGAATACCTGACCTCTCGCCCTTCGCTGTTTGAGCTGTTCAATCGCGCAGGCTACGACACATATCTGATTAGCAATCAGCCGTTTGAAGATGGCAGTTCGAGCTATGAACCGCTGCTTCGTATGGCAAGACACACGCTCGATCTCTCGTCGAACGATGAGCCTGACGGGACGTTGCTTCCGGCTTTGCAACAGGCGCTTGACAATCCCGCCCGCAAGCTGATTGTGCTTCATCTGATGGGCAGTCATTCGGTTTACAAATTCCGCTATCCGCAGTCGTTCGATCGGTTCAGCCATCCGGCGATAGAAATCAATACCATTGCCGACCAGCATAAAGATGATGTGGAAACCATCATCGACGAATATGATAACTCGGTGTTGTACAATGACTTTATGATAGCAACCATCCTCGATTTGCTGCAAAAAAAGGGCGGTAAAACGGCGATGATTTATTTCTCAGACCACGGCGAAGAGGTGTATGATTTTCGCGATTTTGCGGGACACGCTTACGAAAAAACTTCGACTTATATGTGCGACGTGCCATTTATAGTTTGGACTTCGCCGCAGTTTGACGCACGTCGCAGCGATTTGATTTACAACGAGAAAGCCCCCTACTCCACTACCGATATTCTATATTCGCTGTCGGACATTGGCGGACTGCGATTCGAGGGTTTTGACTCAAGCCGCAGCATATTTTCTCCGCAATTCGCTCCCCGAAAACGCTTTGTCGGAGACATTCCCTACGATGAAATTTCCTTCGGTAAATAGCTATGACTCAAGAAGAATACATACACCGAGAAGCTCTTTACGGAGCGCATAATTATCACCCGTTGCCGGTCGTGCTCACAAAGGGCAAGGGCGTGTTTGTGTGGGATACTGACGGGCGCAGGTATTTTGATTTTTTGTCGGCATATTCAGCTGTCAATCAAGGACATTGCCATGAGCGAATAGTTTCGGCGCTTGTCAGGCAGGCATCGCAGCTGGCTCTGACTTCGCGGGCGTTTTATAATGACAAACTTGGCGAATGGGCGGAATATGTAAGCCGTCTTTTCGGCTACGACAAGATGCTGCCGATGAATTCGGGAGCCGAAGGGGTGGAAACGGCGCTGAAACTTGCCCGTAAATGGGCTTATAAGGTGAAAGGCGTGGCGCACGACAGGGCAAAAATCGTGGTTTGCGACGGCAATTTTCACGGGCGCACAATCTCTGTCATATCAATGTCGTCCGATCCCGATGCCCGTAATGATTATGGTCCTTATACAGAGGGATTTATCAATATCCCGTTTGACGATACGGATGCACTTGAGCATGCGCTTTCCCAGCCGGACGTCGCTGCTTTTCTGACCGAGCCGGTGCAGGCTGAAGCCGGAGTGATTGTCCCACGCGACGGCTTTTTGCTCAAAGTCAGAGAATTATGCGACCACTACAATGCACTTTTTATCGCCGACGAGATACAGACCGGAATTGCCCGCACAGGACGGATGCTGGCTGTCGATTACGAATCGGTACGTCCTGATATTCTGATACTTGGAAAGGCGCTATCTGGAGGAATGTATCCCGTTTCGTGCGTTTTGGCTGACGACGAGGTGATGTTGACGATACGCGCGGGCGAACACGGCTCTACCTACGGCGGAAATCCATTAGCGGCTGCGGTGTCGATGGAAGCATTACAAGTCGTTCAGGATGAGAACCTTGCCGCCAATTCTATGACGATGGGTAAGCTGTTCAGGGACAGGATGCAAGCCTGCGACTCGCCGATGATTGCCGAAGTACGCGGAAAAGGACTGCTAAACGCCGTAAGTGTGCGCCCGAAAGCCGGAAAAACAGCCTGGGATATATGTCTCGCGATGAAAGAACGCGGTCTTTTAGCCAAACCGACGCACGACCACACCATACGTTTCACTCCGCCACTAACCATCACAGCCGAACAAATGGCTGATGCTCTGGAAATTATTACGGAAGCGTTTAAAAAAGCCTAAACTCGTAAAAAAATATTGCGATTGCATAATTATTCAAAAAATATGCATATCTTTGCAGCCGTTTTTGAATGTTTATACAGTATGAATGTTAAAGAACAGCGGCTGCAGGCAATTTGCCAAACGGTGCGGGACGAGACCATCCGCAGCCAGGACGATTTGCTTAAAGCGCTGAATATTAGAGGATACAATGTTACGCAGGCAACGCTTTCGCGCGACATGAAGCAGTTGAAAATCATCCGTATGCCCGATGCCGACGGACTGTACGTATATGCAGCGCCCGAAACTGCGCCGACGGATGAGATGAAGCCGCTGCAGATTGAGTTTTCGGGTCAGTTAGCTGTCGTCAAGACGCGCCCGGGATATGCGATGGGCATTGCTTCGGACATTGATGCGCACGCCCTGAACGAGATACTCGGCACTATCGCCGGCGACGATACCATCCTCGTCATCCCGCGCGAAGGCTTCAGTCGCGAACAGGTAACAAACGCACTTGCACCATTTATTAATCGTATAATAACTTAAATAACAACCGATTATGCAGGAAATGAAAAAAAATGAAAATATACCGGATATCGACGTGATGGTTGCCGACGACAGCCACGAGAAATATGTGGACATCATACTTGAGACCATCGAAAAGGCAGCCGAAGTGCGCGGAACAGGGATTGCTCGCCGCACACACGACTATATCACGCAAAAAATGAAGGAAGGAAAAGCGATTATCGCGCTTGCAGGCGACAAGTTTGTAGGATTTAGCTATATCGAGTCGTGGGGAAACAAGCAGTTTGTGGCTACTTCGGGGCTGATAGTAGTGGACAAATACCGCAATCGTGGCATCGCGAAACGTATCAAACACGCGGCGTTTGACCTTGCACGTCTGCGCTGGCCCAAGGCTAAACTCTTCAGTCTCACATCGGGCAGCGCCGTGATGAAGCTGAACACCGAGCTGGGCTATTTCCCTGTAACGTTTGCCGACCTGACCGACGACGAGGCGTTTTGGCGCGGATGTAACGGCTGTGTCAACCACGATGTGCTTGTGCGCACGAATCGTCGTTACTGCATCTGTACGGCTATGCTTTTTGATCCTGCCGACCTGCGTTGCCTTGCATCGGAGAAGAAATATCGTGCAACAGGCAACGTTATTGCAAAACCAAAAACTATTAAAAAATAATATAAATAACTGATAATAAGATGAAAAAGAAAGTAGTACTCGCATTCAGCGGAGGTTTGGACACCTCGTTTTGCGCAATGTATCTGTCGAAAGAAAAAGGATACGAAGTTTATACGGCACTTGCCAACACAGGCGGTTTCAATAACGCTGAATGTCAAGCTATTGAAGAGCGCGCTTACCGGCTTGGAGCGATTAAACATGTTACGCTCAATATCGAGCAGGAATATTACGAAAAGAGCATCAAATATATGGTTTTCGGAAATGTGCTGCGCAACGGAACTTACCCAATATCAGTCAGTTCCGAACGGATTTTTCAGGCGTTGGCAATCATCCGCTACGCCAAGGAAATCGGCGCCGAAGCAGTGGCGCACGGCAGCACAGGCGCCGGTAACGATCAGGTGCGTTTCGACCTGACTTTCGATGTGCTTGCGCCCGGAATTGAGATTATTACTCCTACACGCGATATGAAACTGAGTCGCGAATATGAGATTAAATATCTGAAAGACAACGGTTACGAAGCCGATTTTGTCAAGATGGAATATTCGATAAACAAAGGTCTGTGGGGCACGAGCATAGGCGGCAAAGAAACGCTGTCGTCCGACAAAACGCTGCCCGAAAGCGCCTATCCGTCGCAAATGCGTGCCGAAGGTGAAGCAATGCTGACGCTGGATTTCACCCGTGGTGAATTAAGCGGTGTTAATAGTCTGATGTTCAGCGATAAACCTGACGCCATACGTGCGGTTGAAGCTATCGGGTCGCGCTGGGCGATAGGTCGCGATATGCACGTCGGCGATACCATAATCGGCATCAAGGGGCGTGTTGGTTTTGAGGCAGCCGCGCCTCTGCTTATCATAAATGGGCATAAATTGCTTGAAAAACACACACTTACGAAATGGCAACAGTATTGGAAAGACCAAATCGGGACGTGGTACGGGATGTTCCTGCACGAAGCGCAATATCTTGAGCCTGTTATGCGCGATATGGAGGCATTTCTGCAAAGCACTCAGCAGAGCGTAACCGGGCGGGTGTTTATCAATCTGCGCCCCTACGGCTATACGCTTGTTGGCGTCGAAAGCCCTTACGACCTGATGAAGAGCGACTTCGGTGTGTATGGCGAAGAACAGAAAGCATGGACTGCCGACGATGTGAAAGGCTTTACAAAAATACTTGGCAACCAACTGAAGACTTATTACAGCATCAAACGCGAATAATATTATATGTACGCGCGCGCGAAAGTGTAATTTTCGTTGATTTTTTAAGAATATTTAACGTTTGAAATTTTGCGGGATAGTTTATTGTTTCTATTTTTGACCGTCCGTTCAGTCAATAATAAGGATTATAATAGTTTTAAATGCTGATTGACAGATGATTAATTAATAAACGAAAACAGGTTTATGCCAAGAACAAAGGAACAATACGAGAAAATCAGGCAGGAAAGGCGGGAGCTGATACGCGAGACAGCCCTCAAACTTTTTGCCACGAAGGGTTATGCCGCTACTTCGATTAACGAGATCGCGCAAAGCGCAGGTATTTCCAAAGGCTTGATGTACAACTATTTTGCAAGCAAAGAAGATGTGATGCAAACGATTTGGGACGACCTTTCGGAAATGTTTTACGCTGCGATTGACAGCAATCACGATGGCGAGGTTTCAGACGAAGAGATGGAAGTTTTTATCGACAAACTGTTTGACCTGCTCGTCAATTGCCGCGAAGAAATGAAACTTTATTATCAGTGTTCGTTTCAACCGGAAGTGCTTGATTTTTTGCAACATAAACTCAATACAACAAAACTTATGCAACGGCAGCAGGAAATTGTTAAATCCCTGTCGGAACGCCTGCCGATTGCCGATGCCGACAATGCGTATTTTTCGGTGCTCGTCTTCCTGAAAGGTCTGAGTATGGTGGTTACCTACACCGAAAGCGTTTATGATAACGGGTTCCTGATGAAATATAAGGAGTTTTTAAAGGAATGTTTTTCACATAATTAACATAATTTTCAAAATTAACAGATTGATAATATGCAAATTTTGTAAACTATATAAATATGAAGCCAGTAACTGTAATTTTAGGAATGTTTCTGTCGGTGTCGGCGATGGCGCAAAACGCCAAAGAAATCGTAACGCGAGCAGAAAACTTGTTGAAGGGCGAAAAGACCTCGTACTCGGAGAT
>JAISTS010000010.1 GCA_031272455.1 Tannerella sp.
GATTAAAATACGTTCTTAATTTCTACAGTCTTTACGCCGAACAGCTTTTCGGTGATGGGCGAGAGGTCGTCCTCGCTGCCGATAAAATGATAGACATTGTGCTTATGCACAAGCGATTGCATCGGTTTGAGGAAGGCGGCTGGCGAGACGCTTTCGAGTTCGAGGAAGGGTCCCATTATGCTGCCGTCGTCGAGCGGTCCGTCGTTGTAGGCGTTCATCGCGTCGCCCGTCAGCGGGTCTTTCGCGGGATTCCATTCCTGGCTCAAATATATGGCGCCATTGTCAACTTCGTAGCTTATAACCGTCAGTCGTCCGGCGTCAGGATCGTAATTGCCTGCTATCGAGGTCGTTCTGTGAGCGTTAAGCCCTAATTTGCTGCGATATTTGCCGTCAGTCTTGAGATAGATTACGTCGGCGCTGACTTTCAGGCGGTCAGCCGGTATCTCGCCGAAATAATCGGAGGTAACGACCTTTCCCAGAGCCGTTTCGTTGCCTTCCCGATATGGCACTACGGTTACGGCGTGCGGGGCGGGATTGAACATATCCAGCATCCAGATGCAAATCGTGCCTGTCGCCTTCGTCCACTCAAAATCGTTGAGGTTGAGGATACGGTTTTCGGTCGAATAGGCAACGGCTTTCACATTGGGATTCAGGGTGATACCCAGTCCGAACTGTATTTCGGGCAGTTCGATGAGTGAGATATTTCGGTCAACCTGCAAATGAAACTGCGTACCGAGATAGTTTGTTACCGTCATTTCCTTTTTCAGCGACACATTGCCCTGATTGACGAATGTAACGCTCCACGCCTCTGTATCAATAGGTTTCGGAGTGTGCCAGTTGTCGTAAACCTGCTCTTTGCCTTTCTCGAAAAAGACGGAATATTGCCCGCCTTCGGGTCCGAGCCAGAAGCGATTTTCGCCTCCGTAGCCGTTCATGTGCTCGTCGATAACTCCACTTTCAAAGACTTTGTAATTGACGTAGCCGAGACTTTTGCCCTCCGCGCCGTAGGCTGTCGAAGTGAACACCTTCGCCTGATAAGCCGCCGAAACGATGATTTGCGACCGTCCGCCGTCGCCCCGTAAAACGATTAACGCCGAGTCCTTATCTTTCAGATAGTTGAGGTCGTAACCGAATGTCCCCTTTTCAAATTTCTGTTCTTGGTTTTTAGTCGTGCGCCCGCACGAAATCGCAAGGACGCACGACAGGATTAAAACGATATTTTTCATTTGTTATAAAGCTTGTTCAACATTGGATACTAAGCATTTCTTGACGGGTATGGCGCCGTATTTCACTTCGAGGAACGCCTTGCCGTTTTTCAGTCCGACATTGCCGAATCCTGTATTGGTGGAGATAAACGAGGTGAAGTCGCCGACGCGCGAATCTATGTTCAGCGTCCCGTCCACCGCGTCATAACGCACTCCCGTCAAGCCTTCGAGCATACCGAAGCTTGCCATTGCGCGGGCATACCATGCGCCGCACTCGTATTCGTTGAACGGGTTGCGGATGCGCCCGTCGTAGCGCAGGCGGCAGGCGCGAACGATGTCAAGCCCTTTTTCCACTTCGCCCTCAAACATCAGATGCGATGCCACCTGATACTCAATGCCCGTCCATACCTCGTCGCTGTAAACAAACGGCAGTTGCAGTTTGCCGCCTTGGGGCCACGAGCAGAGCAGCAAACCGCCGTCGTCGCCCATGGCAAACGTCGGACGCTGCGGGTTGGCGTGTGCGCTCAAGTCGTCTTTCAGATTGTATTTGTGTACAGCCTTGAGATGGCTTGTAACTTTATCTTTATCAATCACTTCCGGCATACCGCAGACAAGCGATATCCACGAACCGAGAATACCGTCCGACAAACATCCCGTACCATACTGATATTTAGGACCTTCGACTTCGAGGATAGCTCTCGCTTCGGGCGAATATTGGGTTTGGAACGACTGCGCAGTTGTTGGGTCGGACGTTTCAAGGTCTTTCCAGCGTATGTCCTGAATAAAATATTCGCCGTTCCAGAGCTTGGTTTCTATGTATTCTTTGCTTTTAGCAAGCAGGGTTTCGTAGCGGCTCACGTCGTCGCCAACGTCTTTGCCCATCAGCACAATCGCCTGCAAAGCGCCGGTGTAGAAGCTCGTACACATCCCGTCGGGACCCCAAAACTCAATGTCGTAAGTGTTGTGATGCGGCTCTTCGAGAGCGCCCAAACCTTTGGGATCCCAAGTCGATGAGCAGTAATCAAGACTCTGTTTGATAGCAGGATACATCTTTTTAAGCCATTCGTTGTCGCCCGAAATACGCCATTCGCGATAGGCTTTCATAATGCCGCCCAGCTGTCCGTCGGACGCAGCGTGATAGCCGTGTTCAACGGGTCGTATCGGCAAATTCGTGCGAAAAGTCTGATGCCCGCGCGAGTCCTGGCTGATAAGAAATTCCGTCTCGCGAAGCGTGCGTTCCATGTTCGGGAAGAGATGAGGCACCGCCTGCGCATAGTTCCAGACGTGCGTACACGAGCCGTGGCAACTGCCCCAAGTATCGCCGCAGCCTTCCCAGTTCCACATTCTGCCGTCGTACTGGCGGAACACCGTCGGCGATTTCAGGATGGTCAGATTTGCCGCTATTGCTTCGATGACTTCGGGCGGCAGACTGCTGTTGTAAAATGCGTCGGTGAACGTCTGCGTCTTGCTTTTCAGCTCATCGTAATTCTTTGACCAATAATCTGTTACCTCGCTCAAACTCTTGAATTTATTGCTGTACCAAGGGCGATAATTATGCGAGCCTGCAGCAGCAAAATATACGGCATCCGATTTGGCGGCGTCGGGATTGAATGTCGGCAAATCTCTTTCGGAATACGGCTCTCCACCTATACGGTGATGCGAATATGGCACATACCATGCCATCATCAGGCGTATAGTCTTTGTCTCATTGGCTTTCAACTTGAACGGTACATACAGCGACGCGCCCGATGCTCCTGTCTCAACAGACTTGTTTTCAGGCATTTTGCCATCTTTGATGTTGTTCCAGCAAATCGTCAGCGGGTCGAACCATCCGCCGCGAAACCACGAATTATTGATGACGGTCTGCGGCTGGTCGGTATAAATAGCGAACTCGCCTGCGCGGAACGGCTCTTCATCGGTTCCTTTCTGCGTCAGCACAAAGCCGTTAGCCATTGGCGCTATTGACGATTCGCCCTTACCCGCTTTCATAAAATTCACGGAATTGTACGAAAAAATCAGCTCGAGATCGGCGTTTCCTGTGTTGGTGAACGTATATTCAAGCGCACCCGCAGGCAGCCCCGAATTATCTTCGTCGGTAGGAATAAACGGACTCCATCCTTTAAGCCTTACGCTTACGGGCATCGTTTTGTCTTTCAGCTGAATATCCGCAAACGGAAATTGAGCCTCGAACACGGCTTCTTCATATCGCGGCAATCCCCAACTCGTTCCGCCGCTGCCAAGCGCCGTATTTGGAGCACCGAATTTCTTCCAGTCCAATACGGTCTTTTCCAGCACTTTAGAGCCGTTTTCCAAACCCTTGATATGAATGGCTGCAAACATACAGGGTGCATTGAACACATCCGGCTCATGGCGTATGGACATATTCGAGATTGAGCCGTCGCCGTCGAGACAAAACATCCCGCTACCCAATCCTCCTATCGGAAACGCGATGCGATTCAGATATTCGCCTTCGTAAGGAGCGTTAAATGCCCTCGACGGCTCGTTCCGGCGCTCGTTCACCGCAGTGCAGGCACATAACAGAATGCCCGCCGCAGCAGTTAATAAATTGACTTTCAGTTTCATGGTCAGTCTTATTAATGCGTTTTTAATTCACCTCAAGTTCATTAATCCCCGGCAATTTCGGGAATTTGTTGTGAGGCTCGGTCTGATACCAATAGACGACCGACGATATGTCGGAATGTTGCGCCAAATAGCGACCGCCGCGCCGCCAGCCGAGGTCTTGAATGGTAACTTTCAAATCTTTGTCGAAGCGCACGGGGTCGTTGATATGCCAGCGATACAAGCCGAAACGTTGCATTGCCTGATATGTTCCGTCGGGCTTAATGACCTGATGCAGACCGCAATATGGCGTACAAAATACCTGATACTGCCCGTTGCGGTCGAAGTTGTACGAGCCGCAGAAATAGTCCTCCGTGCCGGTGCCGCAGATGGTCGGGAATTTCGTGTCGCCATCCATAAAGAACTTTATCTCGCCTTCGCCCCACCAGCCGGTGTTATGAACACCCCACGCCATATAAACGCCTACATAATGCCCCTTGCCTTTGATATTATCAACAATGGTGTAGTCGGACGTCGAGTTTGGGTTCGTGCGACGGAATTGGGCGTGGAAATATCCCGCGTCGGCAGGCACTTCCGTCAGCGTGTAATCGATCTGATAGTATAGCGTCATAGCGTCGGCATCGTTGATGTTTTCCATCGTTATCTTGCATTTTTTGCGGAAAGGCATCGTCCAGTAGCAGTTGAAGGCGCTGCCCGGATTGACGCAGACGGCAAGCGACGAGAGTTGCGCATACTGCCCCCATCCCATACCGAAAAAGTCGCCCACAGGACATTCTACCGACGGTTCTTTCTCGTCGTCCCAGTAGAAACGCAGGATAGAGAAGCGCCAGTTGCCCGTCGGCGTCATCCATATATGCTGTATGGCGCCCGGTCCTTCAATCTCCGCCAGCGTGATGGTCTCGCCCGAATTGATGCGGATGTAGGGGTTCACTTTCCAGCCCTGACCGAGGTCGCGGGCGGCATTGGTGGCATTAGCGACATTGCGCTGGTCTTTGTCTTTGGGATCTGCCATACCCGCTTTGCCCTTCTCGCCGGTGAAATTTTCAGGGCTGATAGAGCGCGTTTTGGCATTCGACAACTGAAACAGATTTCCCATATTGTTATTCAGCCCGTTATACGGATACTGCTGGGAAAACGCAGGCGCAGCAATTATCAGCGCCAA
This sequence comes from Tannerella sp., assembly GCA_031272455.1. Classification (GTDB taxonomy): domain Bacteria; phylum Bacteroidota; class Bacteroidia; order Bacteroidales; family Tannerellaceae; genus Tannerella. The sequence continues at coordinate 4,948 of JAISTS010000010.1, forward strand.
TAAGATAAATTTTACTCTTTTCATAATGATTTACTGTTTTTTAATGTGTATAATTAATGATTTTCAGTCTCCAATTTTTTGCATACCACGATGCTGTAATAAGCAATGATGGCAAACGCAATAGTAGGTATCCAGTAGGCTGTTTCGATGCTTGAGGAATCGGACACAATGCCCTGAATTTGAGTGAGTACGGCAGCTCCGGCGATAGCCATTACCATGCCTGCGCCTCCGATTTTCGTGTCTTCGCCGAGACCGCGGATGCCCGTTCCGTAAATCGTCGGGAACATCAGCGACATACAGCCTGTGATGCACATAAGTGCATAAACGCCCATAGTTCCTTTGCCATAAACAGCTAACAGACAGAATATTACCGCGAACGCAGCAAGAGCGGACAGTATGTTGCGCGGTTTGAAATATTTCATTAGCCAAGTGCATACGAATCGCATTATGACGAACAGTATCAGCGACATTATATAATATGTAGCCCCTGCCTGCTCTGCCGTGCGCGGAAGTAAATCGTTTAAGCCGACCGCCTCGCAGACATTATAGAATCCGGCGGCGACAGGCTCCACATTACGCAGTGCATCAACGACTTGTGCCGACGAAGCACTGGCGCCGACCGATGCCACTACGCCGTTCAAATCCAACTGCTGCATAACGTAACGGATGACAAACGACCAGACCGAAATCTGTGCCCCTACATAAAAAAACTGCGCTACAACGCCCCAGACGTAATTTTTGTTCTTTATAAGGCGTCTGAACGTCGCGGCAAGCTCAAGTTTCTGCCCGCCCTCTTTCAGATTCGGCATCTTAGTGAACAGGATAGCCAGCAACAACAGGAACATCACCACGCCAAGAATGACGTAAGTCATTGTTACATAGTTGAGTTCGCTTCCCTGTATTTCCGCTAACTGCGAAGCGGGAAGCTCAGCCCGCTCGGATGCCGTAAACAGGTTCAGTTGCGACAGGATAAAGACCTGACTGATAACCACTCCCGCGATGGCGCCGAAGGGATTGAACGACTGCGAAAAATTCAGTCGCCGCGTCGCCGTTTCCTCCGGACCGATGGCGCAGATATATGAGTTAGTCGATGTTTCGAGCACCGACAGCCCCGCAAACAGTATGAATATCGCCACGAGATACATTACGAAACTCACATCCGCATTGATTTGCAGGCAAAGCATAGCCGGATAGAACAGGAAACAGCCGCCCGCATACAGCGACAACCCCAGCAAAACGCCTGATTTATAAGTGTATCGCTTGATAAACAGCGCCCCGGGTATGGCACAACAGCCGTAGCCGAGCAGGTAACATACAACTTGTATCCACGCCGTTTTTGAGTCCGACATGCTCATTATCCGCTTGAACGCAGCCAACATTGTGTCTGTCAGGTTATTAGGCAATGCCCACGCAAAAAACAAGGTCGTAAGCAAGGCAAACGGCAAAATCAGATTCTTCGGTATAATTCTTTTTTCCATAGGTATAATATTTTATGTTTAATTTGCATTAAACGTTTGATTTACAGCCACAAATAGAGCATCGTCGAAGAGGATGCAAGCGGACTTGCAGGTCATTCTGCATCCTCGTCAATTCTGCCAAAATTCAATATCTCGTTCTGTCAAAGCCCTTTGCCGTGACAGTTCTTATATTTTTTTCCGCTGCCGCAGGGACAGGGTTCGTTGCGTCCGACGCGCTTCTCGACACGTATAGGCTCGGTGCGCTGCGGCTGTTGCGGTCCCGTCGGCGGTTTGGGCAGCAACGGGTCGCCTCCGCCTTGCCTGTACTGGTCTTTTTCGGTACGGTAGCGGCTCATATCCTGCCGACGTTCGGGCGTTGCCTGACGCACCTGCACTTCTTCGCGGACGGGTATCTGTCCACGCATCAGTATCGATACCGTCTTGCGGTTCATATCCTCAACCATCGTCTTGAAGAGATTGTACGATTCGAGCTTATAGATGAGCAACGGGTCTTTATTCTCGTAGCTGGCGTTCTGTACCGAGTGGCGCAGTTCGTCCATCTCGCGAAGGTGCTCTTTCCAAGCCTCGTCGATGGTATGAAGGGTGATAGCTTTCTGAAACGACTTGACGATGGATTTAGCCTGTGTGTCGTAGGCTTCTTTCAGGTTGCACGAGACGTTATATACTCGTTTGCCGTCGGTTACGGGGATGAGGATATTTTCGTACATCGCTCCCTGTTTTTCATAGACCTGACTGATGACGGGCTGTGCTACCTGCGCCATTCGTTCCTGACGTCCCTTATAGCGACGCAGCACTTCGTCGAACAGTTTCTCTGTCAGTTCGCCTGTACGCATCGCACGAAAACTGTCTTCGTCGAATGGACTTTCGATGGCGAGCGTGCGGAACAGTTCGAGCTTGAAATCGTCATAATCGCCACCTTCGGCATACTGTTCAGCCAGCGTGGTCGTTGCGTCGTAAAGGGTGTTAAGTACGTCAAGACCAATACGTTCGCCTATCAGCGCGTGGCGGCGGCGGGTATAGATTACGTTACGCTGCGAGTTCATCACATCGTCGTATTCGAGCAGGCGCTTACGGATGCCGAAGTTGTTCTCCTCGACTTTCTTTTGGGCACGCTCGACGGATTTACTTAACATACTGTGTTCGAGCACGTCGCCTTCTTTGAATCCCATACGGTCCATCAATCCCGCTATGCGTTCGGAGGCAAAAAGTCGCATCAGGTCGTCTTCGAGCGATACGAAGAAAACCGACGTGCCCGGGTCGCCCTGACGTCCGGCGCGTCCGCGCAGCTGGCGGTCAACGCGGCGGCTCTCGTGGCGCTCGGTGCCGATGATGGCAAGACCGCCCGCCTCCTTGACAGCCGGCGAGAGCTTGATGTCGGTACCACGACCTGCCATGTTGGTGGCTATCGTTACGGTGCCGGTCTGACCTGCCTGAGCAACTATCTCGGCTTCGCGCTGGTGCAGCTTGGCATTCAGCACGTTATGCTTTATCTTGCGCATATTGAGCATACGGCTCAATAGCTCGGATATTTCGACCGAAGTGGTGCCGACAAGCACGGGACGTCCCGCCGCAACCAGACTGCTAATCTCTTCAATTACAGCGTTGTACTTCTCGCGCTTAGACTTGTATATGCGGTCGTTCATATCAATACGCGCAATCGGACGGTTCGTAGGGATGACTACGACGTCGAGCTTGTATATATTCCAGAACTCGCCTGCTTCCGTTTCTGCCGTACCGGTCATACCTGCAAGTTTGTGATACATACGGAAATAGTTTTGCAGCGTGATGGTGGCGAAGGTCTGGGTGGCGGCTTCGACCTTGACGCGCTCCTTAGCTTCGATAGCCTGATGCAAGCCGTCGGAATAGCGGCGCCCTTCCATAATACGACCGGTCTGCTCATCGACAATCTTGACCTGCCCTTCGATGACGACATATTCGTCGTCGCGCTCAAACAGCGTATATGCTTTAAGTAGCTGATTTATAGTATGTACACGCTCGCTCTTTATGGAATAATTGGTGAGCAGCTCATCTTTTTGAGCTTGTTTTTCGGCTTCGGTACCTGCTAATTGATCCACCTGCGACAGCTCGGAAGCGATGTCGGGCAGGACAAAGAAAGTGGGGTCGTCGGAGTTGCCCGTCAGCAGGTCGAGACCTCGCTCGGTTAGTTCGACGCTATTATTTTTCTCGTCGATAACGAAGTAGAGCGCGTTGTTGCCATAGCGTTTCTCTTCGATTTCGGGGAGTTCCTTTTCGCCGACTACACGTCGGGCAACGTTTTCGAGGCGTATGCGTTCGTTGTCCTTGCGCATTTTGCGGTTCTCCTCTTCTTCGCGGTCGCTCAGGTCGTTAACGAGCTGCGGCATCTTGCGCATATTTTCCTGCATATAGAACTCTTCCACCTTCAGCATACTCGTTTTGACGCCCTGCTCGCTGAGGAATTTGATGAGCGGTTTGCTCTTGGGCAGTCCCTTAAACGAACGGAAGAGTAGTGTAGCGCCTTCTTCAAACACTTTGTTGTCGCTGCTTGACATCTTCGATTTTGCTTCGGTCAACAGCTTGGTACACAGATTTTTCTGTGCATTGACAACTACTTCGACGTTTGAGCGGAACTGCTCGAACAGCTGATCTTCACCCTTGGCTACGGGACCGGATATGATTAGCGGCGTACGTGCGTCGTCAATCAACACCGAGTCCACCTCATCGACGATGGCATAGTTATGCTTGCGCTGCACGAGGTCGTTAGGGCTGATAGCCATATTATCACGCAGATAGTCAAAACCAAACTCGTTATTTGTTCCGAAGGTGATGTCGGCGTTGTATGCTTTGCGGCGATTGTCGGAATTGGGCTGATGTTTGTCGATGCAATCGACCGACAGCCCGTGAAACATATACAGCGGACCCATCCATTCGGAGTCGCGCTTGGAGAGGTAGTCGTTTACCGTTACGACATGTACTCCATTGCCGGTCAGTGCATTAAGGAATACGGGCAGGGTAGCCACGAGCGTTTTACCTTCGCCGGTTGCCATTTCGGCAATCTTGCCTTTGTGCAGCGCCACGCCGCCGATAAGCTGTACGTCGTAATGCACCATATCCCAGGTCGTTTCGTTGCCGCCTGCTACCCAGTGATTTAGATAGACAGCTTTGTCGCCTTCGATGCTGACGAAGTCGTGCGTGGTTGCCAGATCGCGGTCGAACTCTGTTGCCGTAACGACTATGCGCTCGTTTTCGGTAAACCGACGTGCCGTATCTTTCATTATGGCGAATACTTCGGGCAATACTTCGTCGAGCACGGTCTCGAATTTCTCCGTTACCTTTTCTTCTATCTTGTCAACCTCAGCCCAAATGGCTTCGCGCTCTTCAAGTTCTTTGTTGTCAATATCTTTGCGCAGCTCGTCGATGCTTTGACGTTCTTCTTTTACATAGTCGGCGACCTGCTGCCTGATTTGTTGCGAGCGGGCGCGCAGCTCGTCGTTCGACAAGCTTTTGACCGACGGATAAATGTCGGTTATTTTCTTGACGTAAGGAGTGATTTCCTTTAAGTCGCGTTCGGATTTGTTGCCGAACAGTTTTGTCATTATATCGTTAAATCCCATAATTCAAATAAGTTTCTTTTGTTGATAATAAATTGATAATAAACATTTTATCGGGCGATTATTTCACCGAGCCGATTTCGTGAAGCGGAATATTGCTGCATCCGTTTGGCGGGCGGATACGCAGTATGTACGTAATGGTTGGCGCCACTTCGGTCGCTTTCACTTCGCGATAAATGCGCTGGGGTTTCAAGCCGTTCCCGAAAAATATGAGCGGCGTCCTGACGGCATTATTGCGCGTATGTTTGACCTTTTCGCCGGGCTGGTCGTTGTTGATTGCCCATCCGGGTTGAAGGCTGATTATCAAGTCTCCGCGTCCAACGTGATACGTTCCGAGCTGGAAATCCGCCATGCTCTCGTTCCACGTGCCCGTGCGGAGTGTCATATCCGTTGTTACCCGCGCTACTCCGCTGAACTCGGCAATGAAATCGGCAGCCTTGCGCTGAAAATCCGCCAGATCGAGCTTGTCGTCTTCGATAGCACGGTGATTGAGGTATATCTGATTGTTGTAATATCCTTTGACCCAGCTCTTTTGCCCGTAAATAGCCATAAGGTACATATTGAGCAATGCGGTGCAGCGCGCAGGATGAAATTCGCCGCCTCCAAGCTGCATCCCTTCGGGATATTCTTCGTCGCTTTGGAAATAGCCCGTGCCTGACAGCACTACGAGGGTGTTTTTCAGTCCGACTTTCTTGTCTGTCGCGTCGAGCAGGTCGGCGATGTCTTTGTCGAGTTGGACATACATATCCTGTATTTCCTTGGTGTATTCTTCAGACATATTACCGTAATAGCTTCCGGCATAATATGTTACGGCGAGCATATCGGGGCATGTCCTCGTTCCTAAAGCACCGTATTCGAGAAACTGCAATACCAATCGGTTGACTTCCTTATTGCCGAAGGGCGAAGTCTTTATCCGCGGATAACAGTCGGCTGTGCCGGGTTTGAAAGTATAGCTGAAAGGCGGTTTCTCCTGAGCGTAGGGCAGCATCTTATACTGATCGAGCGGCAGCGCCGGTTGCCATGTCATCGTCGGCATACGTTTTGTCAGCGATTCCTGACCGTTATTATAGCGTTCTACATACCACGGTATGTTTTTGTAATACGTCGTCGTAGCCCATTTGCCGTTCGTATTGTCAATCCAGAAAGCCCCGTTGGCGGCGTGTCCGGCTGATATTATGGCACTTGCGGCATCCGGAGCTATGGAATAAACTTCGCTGCGGTCTTGAGAGGCGATTTTCAGCTCGTCGCCAATGGTTGACGCCAGCAGATTTTTTGGCGAATAGTTGTCGCGCGTAAAATTACCCAGAAAATCGGGGTCGTGCAGCGACGGCGTCTCTTTCAGCGTCTCAAAATCATAGACCGTGTTACCTGCGATGCCGTGAGTACAGGGATAGGCGCCGGTGAAGAGCGTCGCAAACGCGCTTGCCTGATCAACATTCGGAAAACCAAAGTTAATATTGTGATATACAACACCTTCGCTCATCAGCCGCTTGAAGCCTTTGTCGCCGAAAGTGTGGTAAAAATATTCGAGATAGTCGCCGCGCAACTGATCAACGGTGATGTAAACCACCAACTTGGGCGCCTGCTGCTGGGCATGCACGCCGGTAACGGACAAAATTGCAATCAGCGAAGAGATTAATCGTTTCATCAGTGTCGTTTATTATTTTCTTGTCAAGCCCATTATCGACCTTAGCAACAAACTCGCTATCAGTGGAATAAAGGCTAAATTAAGATGCTGCCGCAGGAAAAACCACACGACAATCATCGCAAAAATCGCTGCAAAGTTAATAAAATGATAATAAACCGCAGCCTTATTAAGTTTTTTTACGGCAAAGAAAACGGCTCCGATAAGGTGGAACGGATGCAGCCACATCACATTGATGTTCGGAAAGATGCCTCGATGCACCGAAATGAAACACAGAAACCACAGCACACATCCGGCAATTCCCGCCAGCGTAAAGAGCAGAACATCAAACCAGCGACAGGATTTTCTCTGCCGCCATCCGACTATCGAAACGGCGACTGCGAGCGCGAACAAGATTATGGCTGCGGCAAGCGGAGTGAAATTCAGACCCGCAGGCTCGTCGTCGGGAACAGCTTCGAGAACGACCGTCGATTTTGCAACGAGAGGTTTCGGTACGCTATCGCCATAATGCACGATTTGAGCGTTTGCAAACGTCTGTTTCACATTGTCGGGCAGGAAAAACGACTCTTTCAGCGTCATCACCTCGTCGGCAGGCAACCCAAGCACAAGGTCGCAACCGAACGTCAGCCACGGATAGTCGCGCGTACATTTATTAATAATATCGCGATAAGTCCGGCTGCAATTATATGGCTCATATTGAATGTAACCGTCTAACTGTCTGCCTATTACCGAAACTGGGCGCGTCGAGCAGTTGTCGTAAAAGAAACTGTAGCGATAGACTCGATTGACAGGTAAAGCATTGACTACCAAAGCCTGCATTATCCTGTTTTTTTCGCGTGTCGTCAGGTTAAGCTCCTGCTCAAACACCTCGCTCCCACGCATCGCATAATCCATCATAAACTCGTCGAACTTGCTGACTGCCAGCACATAATCCGTTTCGCCCTTAGTGAAACGATAAATGAAATTCGGCTTTGAAAAATCAAAAACGCCATAATTGAACACATAATCCAGCCCCGTAGTGTCGCACACACGGATAGCCGAATGACCATACAGCGTATAAGCCGCCTTGTCGTCGGGCGAACAGGTCAAAAGACTTACCCGCGACTTCTCGCTCAACACCTCCTGCGCTCCGACAGCCAGCGAGCAGCAGAGCAACAACACGAACGGAAGGAATTTCCGCCACCTAAAACGAACAGTTTCCGATACTTCCATCATTTCTTACTGATAAATTCGCAGCACAAAGGTACGGCTTTTTGTCATATTGCGAAAAAAAATTGTCGTATTATTAAGTCAAAGAGTAACAAAAAATGTGAAAAAATACATTTTTTTTGACTAAATAAATGTTTTTTCGTGAATTTTGCTTTACTTTGCAGCGCGATTTTATAAGGATAAACTTTGAACCTGATAATTGAACAAGGTAATTCGGCGACGAAAATGGCTGTCTTTCAGGGAGACAGACCGGTTGAGACGGCAGTTTTCGACACGCTGGGAACGGCTGAAGTGTCGGCTGCTCTGGAACGGTATCCTTTGGAAAACGGCATTTTTTCGTCTGTGGCAGGATGCGAATTCGCGCTGACATCGCTTTTGTCGAAACGGCTGAAACGCTTCTTCGTGTTCGACGACAGCCTGAAATTGCCGCTTGAGATTTGCTATCGTACGCCCGAAACGCTTGGAAAAGACCGTATTGCGGCTGCTGTTGGCGCCTGCGCGATGCGTCCTAAGTGCGATTTGCTCGTCATTGATGCAGGTACTGCCATCACATACGAAATCGTCGAAGCGTCGGGACGCTTTGTCGGCGGCAATATTTCGCCGGGGATGACGACGCGGTTCAGAGCGCTGAACCATTTTACCCGACAGCTGCCCTTAGTGCACGAAACCGACCTGCCGCCGCTGATAGGAACAAGCACCGAAACGGCAATTATCGCAGGAGTAGTGAACGGCATCGTCTATGAAATGGACGGCTTTATTGATGCCCTGAAGGTTATCTATCCTGATATTTTCGTTTTTATGACCGGAGGACACTCGATTTATTTTGAAAGACGGCTAAAAAACCCCATCTTTGCAGCGATAAATTTAGTATTGACCGGATTAAATAATATTTTAGAGTATAATGTTGAAAATAAATAAATTACTTATTGCTGTCTGTATTTTTGTCGGCGCCGTAACGACGGTTTCCGCGCAAAATAGCACCAATTCGCCTTACACGCGATTCGGCTACGGGCAGCTCGCAGACCGTTCGTTCGGAGCAGGACGCTCGATGGGCGGCGTTGGGTATGGACTGCGCAGTTCGCGGCAAATCAACCCGATGAACCCTGCGTCGTACTCGGTGATGGACTCCATGACCTTCCTGTTCGACGCCGGAGCATCGTTCCAGATGTCGTGGTTCAACGACGGGACAAACCGCAGCAGCGACATCAACGGCAACTTCGAGTATGTCGCCCTGCAATTCCCGCTCTCGCGCCGTATAGCTATCAGCGCCGGATTGATGCCCTATTCGCACGTAGGCTATACTTTTTCCGCGATTTCGTCGGACGGTCCGGGCAGTTTGACGCAATTTTCCGGAACTGGCGGATTAAACGATGTGTTCGTCGGCGCGTCTATAGATATATGGAAGAAACGTCTGGCGGTCGGCGCCAACATAGCATATATGTTTGGAAAAGTTGACCATCGACGCAGTATTACAACTACGAATACGATGTACACGATGAACAAAACAGAAGCGCACAGTCTCGGCTTTGACATAGGATTGCAATATACGCATCCGTTGACAAAAACAGAGCGGCTGACTTTCGGAGCGGTTTACTCGCCGGCACGGGAGCTGAAGACGACGCGGTACGACCTGATTTCCAACGACGAATATTTTCTCTCGTCGATGATACAGGCTGATACGGCAACGAACGAAGGCTTCGGAACGCCCGACACCTATGGCTTCGGCGTAACGTTTACAAAGGATTACAAGTTGATAGTGGCTGCCGACGTATCGTATCAAACATGGCAGGGGACGAAAATTCCCGGTACCGATAATGCGAAAGACAGGCTGAAAGTGGCAGTTGGCGGCGAGTACATCCCCAACAACTTCACCCGCCTCTATATGAACCGCGTCCGTTATCGCGCAGGATTGCATTACAGCAACTCCTACTTCAACGTCAACGGATCGGGATACGATGAACTGGGTGTAAGCCTCGGCGCCGGTTTTCCGATGCTCGACAACCGCTCGTTCATCAACGCATCGTTTGAATACGTCAAAATCGTACCCGCCAAAACGAACGTCGGGCTGATCAACGAACAGTATTTCCGGTTTACGCTCAGCTATACGTTCAACGAATTTTGGTTCATGAAACGAAAAATAGATTAACAGATAATTGATATACAGAGATTTGATAATAAAAAACGAAACTTTAAAATTATAGAGATATGAAAATTAAAGGATTTTTAGTAGTTGCAGGAATATTCGCAACAATTGCAAGTGCAAGCGCACAAAAAGGAGTAGATAACGGGACCCGCTTCGGGTCGGGTGAGGACAGCCTCAGGTGCCTGACAAACATCAGTCTGGCAACCTCGTATGCCAAAGTGAACAATTTCTCGGACGCTTACCCGTTCTGGAAAATCGCTTACGACGAATGTCCCGCCTCAACCAAGGATTTGTACCTCTACGGAGTACGAATCGTGAACTGGCAGATTTCTCAGGAAACTGACCCTGCCAAACAGGCAACGCTGATTGACGACCTGATGGGTGTATATGACAAGCGCGTCAAATACTTCGGCGACGATCCGAGGTATGGCAAAGACTGGATTGTAGCCCGTAAGGCACAGGACTACATGCGGTTAAAAGGCGAAAACATCGACCCGAAGTTGATGTACGGATGGCTCGGCGAAGCCGTCAGCGAATACAAGGACAAGACCGACCCGCTGGCAGTGTCGCTCTATATGTTCGCTTCCTATAAAGTGATGGAAAAGGACGAAAGCCATAAAGGTAAATATGTAGAAGACTTCCTCGAAAGCTCGAAAATTTTCGACGCAGAGATAGAGGCAGCCAAAGCAGCTAACGACGAAAAAGAAGTATCCAACGTCGAAGCGATGAAAGCCGACATCGAACGCAACTTCGCAGGAAGCGGCGCCGCCGACTGCGAGACGCTGGCACGTATCTATGGCGACAAGATCGAACAGAGCAAAGACGACATCAAGTTCCTGAAAGAGACGCTCGTATTACTCCGCAGAGTGCAGTGTCAGGACAGCGAGGTGTTCTTCAAAGCCTCGGAATACGCTCACAGAATTGAGCCTACGGCAGAGTCGGCGCTCGGTATGGGTAAGCAGTCGCTGAAAAATGAAGACTTTGAACTGGCGGAAAAATATCTGCTCGAAGCCGTCAACCTCTCGACCGAAACAGACGTCAAAGGCGATATCTATTACTCGCTGGCGCTGATGGCATACAACAACAAAAGCTATTCAAAAGCACGCACTTACTGTCTGCAAGCGGTCGAAGCCGACCCTGCTAAAGGCACACCCTACCTGCTGATTGGCAATATGTATGCAGCAACGGCAAACAGCACCTCAGACGACCCCGTGATACGCAAATGCGCATTTTACGCCGCTGTCGATAAGTTTGAAAAAGCCCGTCAGGTTGACGAATCCGTCTCTGCCGAAGCCGGCAAACTGATAAGTTCATACCGCCAGTATTTCCCGACAAACGAGGAAATATTTATGCACCCCGACCTCGAAAAAGGCAAAGCAGTAACTATCGGAGGCTGGATAGGCGAACGCACAATCGTCAGATAATCATCGCAGTATGAATTGCTGTCGTACGACAAACAAAGGCATGGCGACCATCATAGCGACGGTTGCCGTGCCCTTTTTTTTGCTTGCAGCCTGCAATTTCGAGAAAAAAGAGTTTGTCGATATCTCGTTCAACCCCGAAAAAGATTTCACGATGAAAGCGCTGACCGTCTCGACGCTCGTGTCCGACTCCGGCGTAACAAAATATCGAGCCTCGGCGCCCGTCTGGTATGTATTCGATAAAGCACAGGAGCCTTACTGGTATTTTCCTGAAAAAGTGCATGTTGAGCGCTTCGACACCGCTTTCAATATCGAAGCAAGTTTCGATGCCGACACAGCATATTACTTCAGCAAAACGAGACTATGGAAATTCATCGGCAACGTCGATGTCCATAATATCGAAGGCGAACGCTTCGAGACTTCGCTGCTCTACTGGGACCAAAACACCGAAAGAGTGTATTCCGACAGCTTTATCCGCATCACAAAAGCGGATTTTGAAAACACAGGAACGGGATTCGAGTCGAACCAGACGCTGACAAACTATACTATCCGCAACGCAGGCGCCGTCATACCCGTGCGCGAAACCGCCGACGATGCCTCAGCCGACACCACAACAACAATAATTTCACCTCCCGAATGAAAAAAAATGCAAGAATTAGTGTTCGCATCACTTTTTTTTGTACCTTTGCGCCCTGATTAGAGATAATATTAACGTTAAAATAACAAATGGCAACATTAGAGAAAATCAGAAACCATGCAGGATTACTGGTAATTATCGTTGGATTAGCGCTTTTCGCTTTTATCCTTAACGATGCATTGAACTCCGGCTCGACGTATATGCGCCAGTCGCAGGATGAAGTGGCAACCGTCAACGGTACGCCAATCAAGTATCCCGACTATAACAGCCGCATCGAAGAGATGACCGAAGTTTATAAAATTCAGTCGCAGCAGAACAATCTTCCCGACGAGTATCGCGACCAGATTTACCAAAGCGTTTACGACGGGATGGTGCGCGAAATCATTATGAAAGAAGATTTTGAGAACCTTGGCATTACGGTTACGCCCGAAGAACTGTTTGATATGGTCGAAGGCAACAATGTATCGCCGATGGCTCAGCAGTTCCCGCTCTTTGCCGACCCCGAAACGGGCGTTTTCAGCAAGGCGCGCGCATTGGAAATCCTCAAAGCATTTGAGAATATCGACCAGTTTTCTGCTACGCAACGCACTGAAATAGAACGTCTTCGCAACTATTGGCTCTTCTGGGAGCGCAATATGAAAACGCAGCGCCTGCAGGAAAAATATATGGGATTGCTCAACAAAGTATTCGTGGCAAACCCTCTTGACGCAAAAGACGCCTACGAATCGTCGCTCGTAAATTCGGATATCGCTTATGTAATGCAGTCATACTCAACCATTCCCGACTCACTGATAAAAGTTGACAACAGCGAAATCCGCAAGCTCTATAACCAGCGCAAAGAACAGTACAAGCAGAAAGAAGGACGTATTGTTGACTATATCGCTGTCGAAGTGCGCCCCAGTCAGGCTGATTTCGACGCAGCAAGTGCAGCTATCGAAGAGCTGAAAGCCGAAATGGCAACGACTGAAGATATGGAAACTTTCGCAGGCACGACCTCAAACGTGGCTTATGTTGACGCCTTCGCTTCGTCGGCAACCTTCGACGCTGCAATGAAAGAATTTGCCGAAAAAGCGGCAGTCAGCGAGATTGACGGTCCGCTCTTCGCCGACGATACATACACCCTCCATAAGCTGATAGACAAAACTGTCGGACCCGACTCGCTGAAGGTGTCGCACATCTTCCTGACCTCGCAAAACGGCGTCGATTCGGCTCTCACAGCTACGGCAGACAGTCTGCTCGATGTGCTGAAAAAAGGCGGCGACTTCGCAGCTCTCGCCGAACAGTATTCGCTTGACGATCAGACGAAAAGCAATGGCGGCGAGATAGGATGGCTGACCGAATACGGAGCGCTTCAGGCAGGTGGCAAAGAGCTGAAAGACGGTATTTTCGGCGCAAAACTGAACCAGCCGACCCTGCTGAAGACATCTTATGGCATTCATATCCTGAAGGTTACAGAGCAAACAACTGATGTCCCGAAATACAAAATTGCCCGTGCACAAATCGAAGTAACACCGAGCAACAAGACGTATAATGACGCATACAACCAGCTTAACCAGTTCGTTGCTACAAACAACTCGCCCGAAAAACTGAGCGCTGCGGCTACTGAAGCCGGATACAACCTGATTTCGGGTATCAGAGTATCGACAACCGACCGTGTGCTGGGCTCCGTTCCAAATTCGCGCAGCGTCGTGCGCTGGGTGTTTGAAAGCAAGAAAAAAGACGAGATATCGACCATCCTCGACTGCAACAATTACTTCGTGATAGCTGTTCGTCGCGACATCATCCCCGAAGGCTATCAGCCGATTAATTCGGTAGCAGCCATTCTGCGCGCCGAATTAGCCGAACAGAAAAAAGGCGAACAGATAGTAGCCTCACTTAAAGCAAAGAACCTGAACAGTTTGGATGCTTACGCACAGGCTATCGGAACCGCAGTTGACACCGTCCGCTATATCGCTCTTGGCACTCCGCGCATCACGAAAATCGGGCTTGAACCGAAGCTCAACGCAGAGGTAACTTATGCGCAACCCAACGTGCTGAGCGGTCCGGTCATCGGCTCCAACGGCGTTTATCTCTTCACCGTCATCAACCGTACTCAGGATAATTCCGGATACGACGAACAGGCTCAGGTGCGCTCGCTCGAAGCCGAAAACAGCTATCGTAGCTATCAGGCTATACAACAACTGATTGATGGCGCTAAAATCGTGGACAACAGAATCCGATTTGAATAAGCCCCGCCTGCTCGGGATGACAATCGACGAACTGAAGTCGGTTGCCGCCAACGTCGGTATGCCGCCTTATGCCGCTACACAAATGGCAGACTGGCTGTATAAAAAACACGTCGCATCCATCAGCGGGATAACCAATATCGCCCGCAGCAATCGCATTGAGCTTGAAGAACGATACGAAATCGGACTGAGCAAGCCTCTCAGCGCACAGAAATCTGCAGACGGAACGGTCAAATACCTCTTTGCAGTCGCTTCGGGACATTGCGTCGAAACAGTTTATATTCCTGAAAAAGACCGCGCTACGCTATGCGTATCGTCTCAAGCGGGATGTCGAATGAACTGTGTCTTTTGTATGACGGGCAAGCAGGGACTGTCTGCCAACCTGACGGCGAGCGACATCCTCAACCAAATACTGTCAGTGCCTGAAACAGAGAGCCTTACCAATATCGTTTTTATGGGTATGGGCGAGCCTTTCGACAACACCGACGAAGTGCTTAAAGCGCTGGATATCATCACGTCGGATTACGGATTCGGATGGAGTCCCAAGCGCGTAACCGTTTCGACCGTCGGACTGCATAAAGGACTTTCCCGATTTCTCGAATCCAGCCAGTGCCACCTTGCTATCAGCCTTCATTCACCTTTTCCGGCTGAACGACTGTCAATTATGCCTGTCGAAAAGGCTTTCCCCGCAAGCGAAACAATCAGGATGCTGCGTCGATATGATTTTTCGCATCAACGTCGCGTATCGTTTGAATACATTGTTTTTGAGGACTTTAACGACACACGGCGCCATGCCGACGCTCTGGCGCGTATGCTGAAAGACTTGCCCTGCCGCGTCAATCTGATACGGTTTCATTCCATTCCGGGAGTAAATATGCGCAGCAGCAGTACCGAAAAAATCGAGCAGCTCTGTAATATGCTGAATAGCAAAGGAATAATTTGCACAATCAGAGCCTCGCGCGGCGAAGATATTTCCGCCGCCTGCGGAATGTTGTCGTCTGCCGCAAAAAAAAACGGATGAAAAATAGTCGATATAAAATCAGAAATGATTAATTTTGTGAACAAAAAATAAGATAAGTTTATGAAAGCAACATTTTTTACACTTCTGACGGGACTTGTACTGGTCTTATTACCTTGCAGTTGCGACTTTTTCAGTTCGACTGCCAAGTCTGCCGGTATGAATGCTACAGGCATTGCATACGAAATCATTGTTGTCGCCACGCCCGAAGTATGGGCTGATTCTGTTGGCGAAGAACTCAAGGGCGAGCTGCTGATGGAGGTGCCGGGGCTGCCCCAGGATGAGCCGTCTATGCGCGTGATGCACGTCGCTCCGGCTGATTTTTCGGGGATGCTGACCTACGTGCGCAATATCCTGATAGTCGAAATCAACGAAGCACAGTATTCAAAAGTTACGTTCCGTACCGAAAACAACCGCTGGGCAAACGGGCAGGCTGTCGTTTATCTGACCTCGCCAAACCGCGAAATGCTGCGCAGCTATATCGCTGAAAATCACGGCGCTTTAGTGAATTATTATACCCAGATCGAGATGGATCGCCTCGCCAAAGTCTATAAAAAAACGTACAGTTCGTTGGTTTACAACAAACTGAAAGAGAAATTCGACATCGAACTGAATGTGCCCGAAGATTTCAAATCGTATAAGGACACAGCCAACTTTTTCTGGGCGACCAACGGCGCAACGACCGGACAGACCTATATCGCCGTTTATACTTTCCCGTATATCAGCAGTATGGCTTTTACGGGCGATTATCTTATTGAGGTACGCGACTCGCTGATGCGCAGATATGTCCCCGGCTCGCTGCCCGGCTCGTATATGCGTACTACAGAGTATGTTACATATACGCCGATAACGTTCAAAGGCAAATATTGCGGCGTGCTGCGAGGACTGTGGGATACTTACGGCGATAAAATGGGCGGTCCGTTTGTCAGCTACGCACGCTTGGACGAGCAGAACAACCGCGTTATCGTTGCCGAAGGATTTGTTTATGCCCCCGAAACGGATAAACGCAACTTTATCAGACGTATAGAGGCGGCGCTGCAAACCATAGTCATCCCGGGCGACAGCGATTTTAAGGAAACGGGCGCATAAGAATGTATCAGAAAAACAATAATTGAAAAACGATATTGATGGAGAAAAAAATTAAAGTCGGAATAACGCACGGCGATTTCAACGGCATCGGTTACGAACTGATTTTCAAAACGCTGGCGGACGACAGGATTACGGAAATGTGTACTCCTGTTATCTACGGCTCGCTGAAAATCGCGCTTTATCATCAGAAAATGATGGAGTTGCCACAGGTGAGCTTCAAAAATATTCACTCGTCGGCTGATGCTTACGAAGGAAAGGTGAACATCGTGAATTGCATCGACCAGGAGGCGAAAGTGGATTTTGCCAAGGCGACAGCCGAATCGGGAAAAGCGGCTTATGCGGCTTTGGAACGGGCGGTGTCGGATCTGAAGAACGGCACAATTGATGTCTTGCTGACGGCTCCCATCAACAAACACGCCACTTGGAGCGACAATTTCCGCTTCCCCGGACATACCGAATATCTCGAAAATCATTTCAGCAAAGACAATGCTACCAAATCGCTGATGATGCTCGTCGGCGACAGCCTGCGCATAGCGCTTGTTACGGCTCATATCCCTATAGCTGCCGTCTCGACATCCATTACTAAAGAACTGATAGCGAACAAAATACGCCTTTTCGACAAATCGCTGCGGCAGGATTTCAATATTCTCCGTCCGCGAATAGCAGTTCTGGCGCTCAATCCGCACGCTGGCGACAATGGCGTTATAGGCACCGAAGAGGCGGAAATCATCACTCCGGCTATCGAAGAAGTTGAAAAAAGCGGCGTATTGGTTTTCGGACCGTTTCCTGCCGACGGCTTTTTCGGGTCGGAAAGGCACAAACAGTTCGACGGAGTGCTGGCAATGTACCACGACCAGGGACTTATCCCCTTCAAAACCATTGCGATGGAACAAGGCGTCAACTTCACGGCAGGGCTGCCCATAGTACGCACCTCGCCCGCGCACGGAACAGCTTACGACATCGCCGGACAAAACAAAGCCTCGGAAACGTCGTTCCGACAGGCTCTTTACCTATCGCTCGACATTCACCGAAACCGTCTGACGTATAAAGAGATAAGCTCTAATCCGCTGCAAAAACATTATGTTGACAAAGGCAGCGATAACGTGAAACTCGACCTTACGAAAGACGAAGATATTGACAGTTGACACTCATTGAAACACAGCAATATGTTTAAAGACAAAACAATAGTTTACACTTCGGGGACATTCGATATGTTCCATTACAATCATCTGAGGATGATTAACTACGCACGCAGTCTGGCTGACATCCTGATAGTTGGCGTCAGCACCGACGAGCTTGTGTCGTCGTATAAGGCGCAACCGATAATCCCGTTCAACGAACGCCTGCAGATTATCGAAGCGCTGAAAACACCCGACATCGTTATCCCGCAACATACGCTCGACCATACCGAAATAGTCAAAAAACTGAACATCGACGCCTTTGTAGTTGGCGACGACTGGTATGGCAAATACGACTATCTCAAAGACTTGGGCGTGCAGGTGTTCTATTTCCCTTACGGGACGGGCGTGTCGTCGTCGTCGCTGCGTCAGACGATATACGAGTCGTACGACAAGACGCTGAAAGAGGAACAAAACGCCAAACCCAAATCGGTAAAAGAAAATCCATCGCCACAGGCACATAAATAACAGAGTATGAACAGACAGGCTTTCATCACCGGAGGGACAAAAGGCATAGGCAAGGCGGTAGCAGCGACGCTGGCAAAAGCGGGCTACGACCTGCTGCTCACATACAGCGCAGACGATGCGGCAGCACAGACGACGGCTGACGAACTGAGTTCCGACGGCGGAGTGAAAGTCAGCACACTGCGAGCCGACATTGCCGACAGAAGTTCGATTGACACCATCGTCAGCTACATCTCTGCCAATGAACTGAGGCTCGACGCTGTAGTGTTCAACGCCGGACTGACCTGCCGCGAGCCTTTCGACACTATGGATTTGCAGGAATGGGAGCGCGTATTTTTCGCTAACGTGCATTTCCCCGTTTTCCTGCTGCAGCAGTTAGTTAAGCATATCAATACGGGCGGCAGCGTGGTCTTCACCGGCTCGCTGATGGCAATAGAGCCGCACGCTATGTCGCTCTCTTACAGCCTTACGAAAGCTGCCGTACACGCCCTGACACGCAATTTAGTCAAGTTTCTTACCCCTTACGGGATACGTGTCAATGCCGTCGCACCCGGATTTGTCGATACCGACTGGCAAAAGAACAAACCCGAAAGCATCCGTCGCAATATCGAAAGTAAAATAGCCCTCGGCAGATTTTGCAGCCCTGATGAACTGGCTGAAGTGTATCGTATGCTGATAGAAAACGGCTATCTGAACGGCGAAATCATTGTGGCTGACGGGGGGTATTCATATAAATAAATGAAAAAGATGAACAAAGAATTTGAAGCGTCGCTGAAATCTGTCGAGACCGAAAATGTCATCGACCTGTATTTCTATCGTCGGATAGGCTATTCGCTTGCGAGCGCCCTGCGCAACACGGGCATCACGCCCAATGCTGTTACGGCGCTTTCTATCTTCGTCGGCGTCGCTTCGGGAGTGATGTTCTTTTTCAATAATATCTGCTACGGCATAATCGGCATATTGCTGCTCATCTTCGCCAACATACTCGACTGCGTTGACGGACAACTGGCGCGTATCACCGGCATCAAATCCGAATTTGGACGAATACTCGACGGCATCGCGGGCGACCTGTGGTTTCTCGCAATCTACGTCTGTCTGGCGCTAAGGCTGACATTCGCCTGCGGCAACGCTTGGTGGTGGTTTCTGCCGGCACTAATGTCGGGACTGTCGCACCTGCTGCAAGCCAATATCACGGACTATTACAAGACGGTACACCTCTATTTCGTCAGCCCCGAAACGACGGGGCACGAGTTTCAGAGCGTCCGTCAGGTCGGCAAAATGCAACAGGCTGCCAAGAGCGGGCTGAAACGTTTCTTCTTCTCGCTGTATATGGAATATACCGGTATTCAAGAACGTCTGACGCCATATCTGCAAGGTCTGCTCGAAAAGATACGCTCGAAATGTGATGGCGTCATACCCGACCGCTTAAGCCTCGACTTCCGCGCACGCAGCCATCGCCTGATGCGCCGATGTATAGATTTTATGACATTTAACGGACGCACCGTCGTGCTCTTCGCCGCCGTGCTGACGGGATATGTATGGGCATATTTCGTATTTGAAATTATCGTCCTGAATATCATCCTCTATATAGCCATCCGCAAGCACGAAAAAATGTGCAAATGGTTTAGCAACAACTTCAACGAATACGAAAACAGAACTGAATGAAAGAAACCGTACTCGACACAACAGACCTGACAGAATTTTCGCCGTTTTTCAAGACAGGGTTTGGAAAATGGCTCGGACGGATATTGCTGCACCTGCTCTCGTTCGACAAGGTGAACCGTATCCACGCTAATCACTGCCACCTGCGCGGCTCGGCATTCACCTCGGCTATGCTGGCTGACCCGCTGATGAACGTTAAATACCGAGTGCACCACGCCGAACGCCTCAACAACCTGCCCAAAGGCGCCTTTATCACCGTTTCCAACCATCCTATAGGCTCACTCGACGGAATAGCGCTGATAGATATCTTCGCCTCGCGACGAGCCGATTTCAAAGTGATGGTCAACAGTATGCTGACAAAAATCGGCGCGATGTGCGATAACTTTATCTCCGTAACGCCCAAAACAAGCGACGACGACACGACCGTCCCGCAAAATATCAACGGCGTACGCCTCTCGCTCGCACGACTCAAAGAAGGTCATCCGATGGGCTTCTTCCCCGCCGGAGCAATGTCGTTCATCAACAAAAAACGACAGATACGCGACCTGCCATGGGCGCACAGCGTCATGCGGCTTATCCGCAAAGCAAAAGCGCCCGTCTATCCGGTTTACTTCGACTGCCGCAACTCCGCCTTCTTCTATCTGCTCGGAAAAATAAACTGGAAAATACGCACCCTGCGCGTCGCCTGCGAAGCATTTAATAAATGCGGGAAAACGCTCGACATCTATATCGGCGAACCTATACCCGCCAAAACTATCCAGCAATATGCCGACGACGTCGCCCTCGGCGAGTTCCTCTATGAGAAAACTTATGCGACAGGATAGTTGTTTGCAACATCAGGTCAATCCACGGGCTACTGTGGTCGTGCTGTTAATGATGAGGCGAAAATGATGTGTGGTGGCTTTTGCATCGCTCTCGTTGCTTTACTTCCGCCCTTTTACATATTCAGTTCGTAATTTGTGCTGCGTCCGCCGCCTTCTACCTGCTTCAAAACACCTTTTCCTATTAAATCTTTGATGTCGCGAATAGCCGTATCCTGCGAGCATTTACAGATTTTTGCCCATTTTGAAGATTGCAGTTTGCCGACAAAATCGCCGTCAAACAGTTTATTCAAAATTAACCTCTGACGTTCGTTTATTAGGGTATCTTTATGTTTTGCCCAAAATTTTGCTTTATTGAAAATATTGACTGTCGCCTGCTCGGATGTGAGTAAGGCATTTTTCATACAATTCAGAAAAAAAATCAACCACTCTGTAATGTCGCTGTCGGTGCGCCACTGAACTTTTTGTAAAACCTCATAATATGCTTTCTTTTCAGCAAGGATTTGGCTTGACAAACTGTAAAACCGCTGCGCACTTTTCTCGGCTCTTGCCAACTGCATATCTGTAATTGTTCGTGCAATACGACCGTTTCCATCGTCAAACGGATGTATTATGACAAACCGGAGATGCGCGATTGCGGCTTTTATAACAGGGTCGGTAGAGACGTGGCGTGCCGCGCCTCTACAATTGAACCAATCCAAAAATTTGTCCATTTCTGCTTTAACATCTTTTGTGGAAACTGCCTCGTAATGTACTTTCTCGTGTCCAAAAGCGCCCGAAACAACCTGCATTTCGTCTTTGCGGTAGCAGGCGACGTCTATTTTATACGCACCGCTGTAACCGGTTGGAAATAAGGCATTGTGCCAACCAAAAAGGCGTTCTTCCGTTAAAGGATTTTCGTAGCGTTGCGTGGCGTCAAGCATCATTTCTACAATCCCTTCAATATTCCGCGCCGAAGGGACAAGTCCTGCGGTTTCAATTCCCAAACGGCGGGCAATCGAAGAACGTACCTGGTCGTAATTCAGCAATTCACCTTCAATTTCCGACGATTTCAAAATGTCGAAAGTGAAAGTATTCAACAAAGTTTCTTCTTTTTGCGAGAAACCGATTGTAGCCATTATGCCATTCAATCTTCCCTGCAAATACTTGACTTCGCCGAATAAATCACGAATTTTATCTTCGTTCCAGATAAAATTTGTCCAGTTTTCGTGTTGATAAATGTATTTTGCCATATCTAAAATTTTTGCAAAGATATAACATTTGCGGAGAATAAACAAATTATTTTCCGCAAAAATGCGTAGAAAAATCAAATTATTCTCTGCACGGTGTTCGCTTCCATGCCGTAGTTGCGCTACTTCCGCCTTTTTTGTCGGGATTTGTCACGTAAGTCGAAAATTTGCTTTCGCGCAGGCGGAGTTTTGGCGTCAAAAAAAGCTGTTTGAGTGTAAAATTTCTTTACACCAGTGTAAAATTTCTTTACACTTTTCGATTTTTTTCAAATCGCGATGTGCTTGATAATTAGCGCAATTAATGGTTTGGCACGATTTTCGTTGTAAATTTAGCATAGAACTGAAAAAAATCATACGAGATGAAACAAAATACGAACAAAAAAAGAGCATTTGCCGGCGGGTTTTTACGGACAGCGGCGACAGTGGCGACAGCCCTTGCGCTCGTTTCGACAAGTCGGGCTACTGCACAGGAGAAACTCTGGACGATGGACGACTGCATCCGCTATGCGGTGGCAAACAGTCCGGCAGTGCGCCGTCAGGCTATCGCCAACGAGACTGCCCGCGTGGAAAGCACCGCCGCTACTGCGGCATTTTTCCCGTCGATAGCCGTTGGTGTGCAGGGTCAGTACAACTTCGGACGCGCCATCGACCCCGAAACGAACACCTACGTCAACACCACGACGTTCAACAACTACTACGAAGTCGGTGCGTCGCTGCCCGTGTTCGACGGCGGAGAGCTTATCAACAAGTGGCAATTGGCGAAGCAGAACCGCCAGAAAGGGATGAACGACCTTCAAAAGGCGAAAGACGACCTCGCCCTGAAAACGATGGAGGCGTTTGTCAATGTCGTTTACTATCGCGGGACGAGCCGTTTTGCCGAAGAGAAACTGTCCGAGAGCAACCGCATCCTCTACAAGGCTCGCCGCGAAGAAGAGCTGGGGCTGAAAGGATTAGCCGACATAGCGCAGATCGAAGCGCAGGCAGCCGCCGACGACTACAACCTGACTGCTCAGCAAAATCTCTACACCACCTCGATGCTCAAACTCAAAGAGCTGCTCAACTTCCCGACCGACGTGGAGCTGCCCGTTGATACTGCCGCTTTCGACATCGACTATCTGCACGATGCGGCGTCGGCAACCGACATCTTCGCGGCAGCTCAGGCGACGAACCCAACCGCCATCAGCTCGGCTTACGACGTCAAGACCGCCGATATGCAGAAACGTATCGAGCGCTCGCGGCTGTTCCCAACCATCACCTTGCAGGGCGGCGTTTACACCAGTTATTACGAAAACCTGAAAAGCGAGTCTGCGCCGATGGCATTCAATTCGCAGTTCAAGAATAACCGAGGCGAATATATCGCGCTGGTGTTCCGGTATCCTCTGTTCGACCGCCTGTCGCAATGGACAAGCTACCGCCGCGCACGCAACAATGCGCGTATCGCACAGGAACAGCATACCGAGACGCTCCGCCAACTCGAAACAGCCATCGCACAGGCAGTTGCCGACCGCGACGGATATGCCAAAGAGAGCGTACAGATGGAGAAGAAACTTGCTGCCGACGAAATGGCTTACCGCGTAACGCTCCGCAAGTTTGAGGAAGGGCTGATGAGTCCGCTCGACCTCCGCACGGCATCGAACGCGCTTATCGAATCGCAAGCCAACCTGCTGCAACGTCAACTGATGTATCTGCTGAAACGACGGCTGGTGGATTATTACAGGGGAGGGGAATTGGTTGATGAGTAGATAGTAGTAAGTAGTTAGTAATAATAAGTGGTAAACGGTTAAACGGTGCAGGGTGCACGAAAATCTATCGAGTAGTTTACCGTGAACCGTGAACCAAATTAAATAACAAAGTCATGGACATTATTTTAGAAAAGAAAAAAGGCATCCGGAAGAAACATCTTCCTTACATTATTGGCGGCGCGGTATTGCTGGCGCTTATCGTGTGGCTCATCTTCGGCGACCATTCGTCAACGCTGCGTATCGACGCGCGGGGTGTGAGCATCGCCGACGTCAAACGCGACCTGTTTAACGACTTCGTGCGTGTTGACGGGCAGGTACAGCCTATCACCGTCGTACAGTTAAGTCCCGAAGAAGGCGGCGTAGTGCAGGAGCGCGTTGTCGAAGAAGGGGCGCAGGTGCGTCGCGGCGACATCATAGTCCGCCTGAGCAATTCGGCGCTCGACCTGCAAATACTCAACGCCGAAGCCGAACTCGCCGAGAAGCAAAATTTCCTGCGTAACACTCAGGTTACGATGGAGCAGGACAAGCTGAACAACCAGAATGAACGGCTGCAACGCGAACTCGAAACGGTACGTACCCGCCGCGCCTTCGAGCAGCAGGAGAAACTGTACAACGAGCGTCTTATCGCCCGCGAAGACTTCCTGAAAGCGAAAGAAGACTACGAACTCGCCATGCGCCGCCAGACGCTTATCCTCGAACGCCTGCGTCAGGACAGCATCTACCGCTCGTTGCAGGTTGACCAGATGGAAGACAATCTGGCGAATATGCGCCTTAACGTACTGCTTATCCGCGAACGCAAGGAGCATCTCAACATACGCTCGCAGATCGACGGCGAACTGGGCTTGCTCGACGTGGTACTGGGACAGAACGTTTCGCCCGGACAAAAAATCGGACAGATCAACGACCTGTCGGACTACAAGATCGAGGCGATGATCGACGAGCATTATATCGACCGCGTGCGCACAGGTCTCAACGCCACCTTCGAGCGGCAGGGCGCACAGTTCGCGCTCGTCGTCCGCAAGGTATTCCCCGAAGTGCGCGACGGACGGTTCCGTACCGAATTTGTCTTCACCGGCGAACGCCCCGACAATATCCGCAGCGGACAGACATATTACATCAACCTCGAACTCGGACAGGCGGCTGAAAGCGTCATCATACCCAAAGGCACTTTCTTCCAGACGACGGGCGGCAACTGGATATTCGTCCTCAACGAGAACGGCACCCGCGCCCACCGCCGCAGTATCCGCATCGGACGGCAAAACCCGCAGTACTACGAAGTTACCGAAGGGCTGCAACCCGGCGAGCGCGTTATCATCTCAGGTTATGAGAGCTATAAAGACAACGAAGTATTAATTCTGGAAAAATAAAACTATGAAAACCCTTATCAAGGCGTTCCGCACGCTGTTTAAACGCGGACATAACAATTTCATCAAAATAGCATCGCTGAGCACAGGGCTGGCTATCGGCTTCGTACTGCTTTCGCAGGTCAACCTCGACCTCTCGTACGAAGATTTCTATCCCAACCTCGACCGCACCTATATCATCGAGTCGCGCTATGTGATGGGCAACGATAAATTGGACTTCACCCAGACCAGCGGCGGCATTCCCGTCGCGATGAAAGAGATGATTCCCGAAGTCGAAGTCGCCACGCGCATGACCGACCTGAACCAGGGCGTCATCGTTACGTCCGAACAGGTGAAACTCAAAGCCGAGAGCATACTTGCCGACACCTGTTTCTACGATGTGCTGCCGCGTCCGGTGCTTGCCGGCAATGTGAAAGATGTGCTCTCGCGCCCGCTCTACGCGATGATCAGCCGCACTCTGGCAGAGAATATGGGCGGGATAGATAAGGCTATGGGGCAGACTTTCTATCAGGAAGAAAACCCGCAGGCGACGCTCACCGTCGGAGGCGTTTTTGAAGACGTGCCCTACAACAGCGATATCCGCTACGACGTCATCGTTTCGCTCGCTTCTATCGGCTCGTATATGTACGACGGCAGTATGAATTATCTTGGCAACGACCGTTACAAGGGCTTCGTGCGCCTTATTCCCGGCGTCAGCGCCGACGATGTGCAACCTGCTATCGACGAGCTGCGCAAGAAAGTAAACCCCGACGATATGCTGGCAAAATTCAACGCTAAGATAGACTACCGCCTGCTGCCCTTCGCCGAGCAACATACCAACGACGCCTCGGTGCGCCCGATGATACTTATCCTCTCGATACTCGCGTTCGCTATGCTGTTTACGGCAGTGATGAACTATGTGTTAGTCGTCATCTCGGCGCTCGTAGGGCGTTCAAAAGAGATGGCTGTACACAAATGCTACGGCGCGACGGCAACAAATATCTACGGACGTATGTTTGCCGAGACTTTCGCCGCATTGCTGCTGTCGGTAGTGATAGCCGCCTTTGCGATTGCCGCCCTGAGCGGACAGATACGCTCGCTGCTCGGCACCCGTGTCGAAGATCTGATCACGATGAAATGCCTGCTGCTGCTCGGCGCTGTCGTAGCGGTGGTGTTTGTGGTGGCAGCCATAGCGCCCGCCTACCTCTACGCCCGTATCCCCGTGTCGGTCGCCTTCCGCAGATATACCGAAAGCAAACGCTACTGGAAGCTCGGCTTGCTGTTTATACAGTTTATCGCCGCAGGATTTTTTGTTACGCTGCTGACGGTCGTCGGACGGCAATACACCTTTATGGTCAACGACGATCCCGGGTACAGCTACGACCGCGTGGCATATACCAACATCGCCGGCGTCAACGAGGAGCTGCGCCGCAAAGTGGTTGACGAGCTGTCGCGCCTGCCTGAGGTCGAAGCCCTGACGACGGCTGACGGACTGCCAATGCAGGGGCACGGCGGCGAGATGGCATCCGTTCCTGACAAACGCGAAGAGACATCATTTAATATATGCGATATGCGAAGCGTCAGCGACGGCTTTCTCGACCTGATGCAGATACGACTTGCCGAAGGACGAAATTTCGTCGAAGGCACAGGCGAGTCGCACGATATATTGGTGAGCCGCAGCTTTGTAACGAAGATGCAGGAGTTCGAGTCCGACTGGAAAGAAGGCGCCATTGGCAAAAGCATACTCGTTTCGGGACACGGCTTTATAAAAAACGACGAGGGCGAAGAAATTCAACAACCACTCACCGTCGTCGGCGTATATGAAGATGTGCGCTGCGGATATATCGGAGCTGAGGACACCCGCCCGTCAGCGATGTTCTACTCCAACAGTCCGCGTCCCAACATCATCATCAAACTGCACGCCCTGACGCCCGAAACGATGGCGAAAGTGCGCGAAACGATAGCCGACATCATCTCCACACGCGATATCGAAGTCTATTCATACGCTACTGAGATGCGAGGGCTGTATCGCGCCCAGCTGCGTTTTCGCGACGGCGTGCTGGTCGGCGGCATCGTTACGCTAATTCTCTGCCTCGCCGGATTGGTGGGTTACACAGCCGACGAGATAAGCCGTCGCCGCAAGGAACTTGCCATCCGCAAAATCAACGGCGCGACGCTGCTCGACGTGCTTGGACTGTTCGTCCGCGACGTGCTGCGTATGGCTCTGCCGGCGCTCGTCATCGGCGGATTAGCGGCTTATTTCACCTCGTCGCGCTGGTTGCAGATGTTCGAGGAGAAAGCTAACTTCCCCGCCCTGCTCTATCTCGCCTGCGGCATCGCGCTGCTGTGCATCATCCTCACCGCCGTCAGCCTCAACTGCTATCGGGCGGCTAATGAGAATCCGGCAGTAAATATTAAAAGTGAATAGACAGTAAAAAAGTAAAAAATAAAACCAAAAAAACATGAAACAGTTTATTAGAAATTTTAACAAACAGAAAGTAGTTGGATCGTTGAATATTTGCAGTTTAAGTCTTGGCGTGATGGTTGCCGTCATTGTCGGGCTTTGGACTATCAACGAGTTGTCGTTCGACAGGTTTCACGCCAACAGCGACAACATTTATCGCATTAATCTGCAAGCAACGCTGAACAATCAGGTGGCGAAAGTAGGCTCAACCTACCGTCCTCTCGGCGAAACGGCAAAAGCCGAACTGCCTCAAATCAAGGATATGACGCGCTTTTACTATTTGACCGATGATATCCACATCGGGACAGAATTTTTCAGCGCGGTTCACCTTCTTGCGGCTGATGCTAACTTTTTCACCTTCTTCACCTTTCCGCTCGACGAAGGCAATCCCGCCGATGTGCTTGCTGCGCCCGATCGTATCGTCGTCAGTCGCTCGGCAGTAAACCGATACTTCGGTGGCGCCGACCCTACGGGACAGCGCGTCGAAGTGTGGGGCAAGAGCTTCACCGTCAGCGGAATAATGAAAGATATGCCCGACAATTCGAGCATACAAACCGATTTTGTGCTGCCGTTCTTCGACTGGATACTTACTAAATCGTGGGCAGAAAACGACGGATATCTGACGTTCTTCAATATTGACCGGACGACGGATATCGCTGCGCTCGAAGCCTCGCTGACCGACATTCTTCACCGCGAAATGCCGTTAATAAAAGATATAAACGGATCTTACCTGCTCGAACCGCTCAGCGATATGCATTTCAGCGGCGGAGGATTTATTGGCGAAAGGATACTGAAAGGCAACAAATCGCTCGTGATGATTTTTATGCTTATCGCGCTGATTATATTGGTAATAGCCTGTATCAACTTTACCAATCTCTTTATTTCCACTTCGTTTATCCGAGCGAAAACGATAGGAGTGAAGAAAGCTCACGGCGCCGACAACCGTTCGCTGATCACCGGATTCTATGGCGAAACGGCTTTCTATGTCCTCATTTCCATCGCCATAGGATTATTCCTCGCCAACCTCGCGCTGCCGCTGTTCAACGATTTTGTGCAGGCGCATATCGAGATCAACCCGCTGTCGGCGCAGCTGTACGTGTTTCTTGCCGCGCTTTTTGTGCTGACAACGCTGCTCGCAGGCTCGTTTCCGGCGTTCTATATGACAAAGTTCAACCCCGTCGAGACGCTCTTCGGACGCTTCCGCGGCAAAAACGTATCGCTCTTTCAGAAATCGCTTATCATAGTGCAGTTTACCGCTTCGATAGCGATCCTGACCACCGTACTGTTTATGCGCCGACAGGTCGATTATATGGTCAACTACGATCTTGGTTTCGACCGCGAAAACATCCTCTACATACAGCCTCCCTACACTTTTGCTCAGGATTTTGAATCTTTCCGCGACGAAATGATGAAAGAACCTGCCATCACCGACGTTACAAGGTCAAGCGCTATGCTTACAAATTGGAATAACGGCTGGGTAATCGCCAACCAAGGCTCGACCGAAGGAGTGCTTATGGACATCGTGTTTGTCAAAGAAAATTATTTCGACTTTATGGGGATGCAGATTATCGACGGCGAAAACCCGTTCCCTAACGAAACGGCTGCCTCCACGACGATTACGCCTGTGGTGATCAACGAAAGCGCGGCAAAACTGCTCGACCTGCAATCGCCCGTCAATTCCGTTCTTATAGCTAACAGCGAAGACCAGCTTGTCGTCAAGGGCGTGCTGCGCAATGCCTACGTCCGCTCGCTGCGCGATAACGTTGACCCGCAGATTTATATCAAGGATTATGATAACTCCTACTCGAAGCCCATATTTTTCAAGATCAAGGGCGACCCGCAACGGGCAATCGCCGCCATCAGCGCAAAATGGGAAGCAGCAGGCGTCGAACGAGCGTTTGAATATCACTACCTCGACGACACCTACCGCGAGCTGTACAAATCGGAAATGAACGCGGGACGCATCTTTATCTTCGCTATGCTGATCACTATGCTGATTAGCGTCGCCGGACTGTTTGCTATGGCTTTCTACGCCACCCAGCGCCGCATCCGCGAGATTTCACTCCGCAAAGTGCACGGCGCCACACTACGCGACCTGCTTATCCTGCTTAACAAAGATTTCGTCCTCTGGGTCGTCATATCCTTTGTCCTCGCCTGCCCGATAGCCTATTTCGGTCTGCGCGAATGGCTCGACGGCTTCACCGTACATACTTCATTGAGCCTATGGCTGTTTATCCTCGTCGGCGTCGTAACGCTTCTCATCGCCCTGCTGACGACAAGCTGGCAGACATGGAAAACAGCTATGACTAATCCGGCTAAAACTTTACGAAGCTAATAGCCTGATAATTAAAAATTAAGAATTAAAATTATAAACAATGAAGACTATAATCAGGAATTTATTGAGTATTGTCAGGCGTTTTCGCGTGGCGACGGTGTTGAATATTTTCGGGCTGTCGGTGGCTTTCGCCGCTTTTATCGTGATAATGATACAGGTAACCTTCGAGCGCAGCTACGACCGCTGTCATCCTAAGGCAGAACGCATTTTTCGGGCGGATTTCGTCAGCTCCGCAGGCGTAGGCATCCCCGAAGAGATCCTGCCGCGACAGTTTGCCAATGCCCTCATCACCTCGTCGGCGCATATCGAAGCCGGCACACCGATAGTCTTAATCGACGAATGGCTGGGCGAAACGCATATCCTGACGGGCGACAGCTCCGACTTGCACGGCTTCAACGAGCCTTACGAACTGTGCTATCCCGACATCACACGTATGTTCGGGTTTGAATTTGTCGAAGGCACTGGCGACTGCCTCAGCGACCCCGAAAAAGTCATCATCCCGTCGAGCATGGCAAAGCGTATGTTCGGCAACGAATCGGCTATAGGCAAACAGATCCATTCCGATACGCCCTTCGATATGAAAGACCGTATGACGAGCCTGACCGTCGGCGGTGTGTATCGCGATTTCCCTGATAATACGCAGATTAAGAACGTCATCTATACCGCGATAGACCATACCGAATCGCAATCGTGGGGAGAGTCGAATTTTATGTGCTACGTGCTGCTCGACAACAAATCGGCGGCGGCACAGGTGGAAGCCGAGCTTAACCGTTCGTTCGATTTCTCCGCCACCAATCTTCCCGATACGCATATCCGGCTGACGGCGCTCACCGATATCTATTTCAGCGGCACAGGACTTCGCACCGGCAGCGCCAACACCGTACGCCTGCTGTTTGCCATCGCCCTGCTTGTGCTCGTCATCGCGGCTATCAATTATATGAATTTCAGCATCGCAATGACGCCGATGCGTATCCGTTCAATCAATACTCAGAAAATTCTCGGCAGCTCCGACGCTGCTCTGCGCCGCGCTCTCGTCGCCGAAGCGCTGATTATCGCCCTCATTTCATGGATTTTAGCCATCTTTATCGTCGAAGGACTTGCCGAATACAACATTCTGTCGTTCTTCGACGCCGACCTGCATATCCAATCCCATATCCCGCTCGTCGCCGCCACAGGCGCGGTGGCTGTTATTATCGGTCTGGTAGCAGGCATTTATCCGGCTTTCTATGCCACCTCGTTCAAGCCCGCGCTCGTACTCAAAGGCAGCTTCGGGCTGTCGCCCGCCGGTCGCCGACTGCGCACCGCACTTATCGGGATGCAGTATGTCATCTCTATCGGACTGATTATCGCCGCCTCGTTTATCCAACTGCAAGGGCGGTATATGCGCACTTTCGATCAGGGCTTCGACAAGGAACAGATCGCCATCGTGAAAATCAACCGCAATATGTACGTCAACCGCGATACCTACACCAACCGGATGAAAGAATATGCAGGGATAGACGACGTAGCCTTCTCGCAGCAAAAATTCGGGGGCGCCGATATGTACGCCACTTGGAGCTACGAATATCAGGACAAACTGATCAATGCCTTCACCGTAATTGCCAGCTCTAACTTCCTCGACGTGATGGGTATTCCGATAACATCGGGACGCGATTTCCTACCCGGCGAAATGGATGCGTTCAACTTTGAAGCCATCCTGAGCAAACCGGTAGCCAACTATTTCGACGTCAGCGAGGGCGACCGGCTCCGCGTGTTCGGCGGACGGATAGACGCAAATGTGGTGGGTATGGTCGATGAACTGAAAATGTCGTCGCTGCGCCATGGCGAAGACAAAATTGTTTTCCTCAAAGGCATCAGGGTGGATATGCTCCCCTACTCCTATATCCGCATCAAGGCAGGCGCCAATGTGTTCGATGCCGTAGAGCATATCCGCCGAAGCGTGGCGGCTATCGACCCAACCTATCCCGTTGATGTGGAGTTCTACGACGCAGTCTTCAACGAACTGTATCAAAAGGAAGAAAACCTGAACAAAAGCATTTCACTGCTAAGCCTTTTAGCGATAATCATTTCCATAGTCGGCGTGTTCGGCTTGGTGCTCTTTGAAACAGAATATCGCCGCAAGGAAATCGGCATCCGCAAGGTGTTCGGCTCAACTACGGGCGAAATTCTTATCCGCTTCAACAAAGTTTATGTGCGAATTTTGTGCATCTGCTTTGTCATCGCCGCGCCCTTGGCGTGGTATGGCGTGCACCGCTGGCTCGAAAACTTCGCCTACAAGACGCCGATGTATGTCTGGGTCTATGCCCTCGCATTCCTGATAGTGCTGATCCTGACCGTCGCCACCGTAACCTTCCAAAACTGGCAGGCGGCACGCAGCAATCCGGTGGAGAGCATTAAAAGCGAGTAGTTAGTAGTCAGTAGATAGTAGAGGGTTGAACGGTTAAACGGTTAAACGGTTGAACGGTTAAACAATTAAACGTTGAATCAAATCCCCAACACCGTGTACCGTGCACCGTGCACCAAATATCCCGTGTACTAAAAATAATATTACGCCATTTATCCATTTTCTCAAAAACAATTCCTATCTTTGTCTCGAATTTAAAGGCACCTATATGGTTAGACAAGTAACGTAACAGCGCTATTCCGTTTGAAATACCCAGAGAATGGTATGGAAAACAGATTGAGTTTATTGTCTTCCCTTTGGTTCAGGAAGAAGTAACGGACACTGATTTCTGGAACAGCCTTTCATTGGAGGCAAAGCAAGAAATCGAACTTGGAATTTCCGAGATAGCAAATGACGAAAGTGTTGAATATAAACAATATAAGCTACATCAATCTGTAACATAATTCGATAACCGCAGCAAATAGTCCAGCACCGTCATAGCCGCCATAGCCTCGACGACGGGCACGGCACGTGGCAACACGCACGAATCATGCCGTCCGCGGGCTTTCAGCAACGTTTCGTTGCCATCCACATCAACCGTCGGCTGCTCCATCAAAAGCGTCGCAACGGCTTTAAATGCCACCCTGAAATAAATATCTTCGCCGTTGGATATACCCCCCTGTATGCCGCCCGAAAAATTCGTGCGCGTTCGGATCTTGTCATTATCGCTGTAAAAAATATCGTTCTGTTCCGAGCCGAGATAGTTAACCGTCTCGAAACCAACACCATAATCAAATCCTTTAGCCGCATTTATCGACAGCATGGCAGCGCCGAGAGCAGCGCTCAGCTTGCCAAACACAGGCTCGCCCAGACCCGCAGGCACGCCACGTATGACGCACGAGACGACACCCCCCACCGTATCGCCCTTTGCCTTTACTGACGCTATCAGTTTAGCCATCTCCGCCGCCTTTTCCGCATCGGGACAGCGCACCGCGTTCGTCTCCGTCAGGCTCAAATCATAATCGCGGTAAGAGCCGCCAAGCGCAATCCTGCCCACCTGCGAGGTGTAGGCGCTGATGCTTATGCCACGCTCACGTAGCGCCAATTTTGCTACCGCGCCGCCTACCACTCGCGCTATCGTTTCGCGAGCCGACGACCTGCCTCCGCCTTTCGGATCGCGTATGCCGTATTTCATCTGATACGTATAGTCGGCATGCGACGGACGAAACACGTCCTTAAGATTTTCATAATCAGACGAATGTTGATTTTCGTTGCGCACAAGAAAACCTATCGGGGCGCCCGTCGAAACGCCTTCGTAAACGCCCGACAGCACTTCCACCCTGTCTGCCTCCTTACGTGCTGTAGTCAGCGACGACTGACCCGGACGACGACGGTCTAACTCGCTCTGAATGAAATCAATATCTATCCCGATACGCGGCGGACAACCGTCGATTACGCCTCCGATACACGCCCCGTGCGACTCGCCAAACGAGGTCAAACGATAAATATTTCCGAATGTATTCATCTGATTATATGCATATTATCACGTTCTACTTGCAGCAATCGCAACCGCAGCTGCAATCTTCTTCGTCGCCGCAATCGTCGCAACTGCACCCGCACGACTTCGTAAGCCGCATAACGTCGTCGGCAGTAGCTTCGCGAACGGCAAGCACTTTACCGGTAAAGTGCAGCGTCTCGCCCGACAGCGGATGATTAAAGTCCATCGTTACCGTCTCGTCGCCCACCGCCAGCACAGAGCCGAGCATCCGGTTGCCATCCGAGTCCATCATCGGAACGGTGTGCCCCTCGACAACCATCTCGTCGTCGAACCGACCGTCGCGCTCAAAAATATTCTTCGGCAGCTCGACGACATTTGCCTCGTCATACTCGCCGTATGCCTCTTCGGGCGTAAGCGAAAACTCGAAACCTTCGCCAGCTGACAACCCCTTCAACTTCGCCTCAAACGACGGCAGCATCGAGCCTGTACCAAAAATAAACTCAAGCGGACGCTCTTCTGTCGCCTGCTCCATCAATTCTACGTCGCCTTCTTCGCCGACATTCAGGTCGTATTCGACCGACACAAATTTGTTTGTTGCTATTCTCATCTTATTCTGATTTTCTGTACAAAGGTACGGTATTTATCGCCAACAAGCAAAGTTTTCCCGACAATTTCCCGCTTTTACAGGATTTTTGATTAACTTTGCAGCATAATTTCAGTCATTATGCACCGGATATATTTAGACAATTGCTGCTACAACAGACCTTATGACGACCAGAATCAACTGGCGATTTGGCTGGAAACTCAGGCAAAACTCCATATTCAGAGTATGGTTTTAGACCGGAGCATCGAATTGGCATGGTCTTTTATCCTTACTTATGAAAACAGTCGCAACATTTTCAGCAACAAGAGGACAGCTATATCCAAGTGGGAGAGTCTAAGTTCAGTTTTTATTGAAAAATCCGAATTTATCAGAATAACTGCACACGAAATTATGGCTACCGGCATTAAAGCCGCAGATGCAGCACATGTTGCCTGCGCTATTGCCGGACAATGCAACTATTTTATAACTGTAGATAAACGCTTGCTAAAACTTAATGACAGCAGAATAACTGTCTGTAATCCAATAGAATTTATAAACTTGCTAAATGATGACAAATAGTACTGAATTATTAGACCGTGGAATGAAATGCCTGAATGACGAGTTAGGCATTCTCGATGCCGAGCGTTTTGTGGCTTTGCTCATCCACGAACCATTCGACTATACCAAGTGGCGTAAAGACAACTTGTTTGCAGGGATGAGTCTTGACGATATCATTGATAACGCCGACAGGTATTGCAAAGAAAGCCGCGCCGCCGCTCAGTAACCCGGCACTGCCGCTCTCAATGCTTCCAAAGCCGAAGCGACTGTGCGCCGCGGACAGCCGACATTCATCCGCATAAACCCTTCGCCGCCGATGCCGAACATAGCGCCGTCGTTAAGCGCCAGATGTGCACCGTCGATAAACAGCCGCACCAATTCGCGCTGCGACAGTCCCAAACCGCGACAGTCGAGCCATATCAAAAACGATGCCTGCGGACGGTAAACTCGTATCTGCGATATGTTCGCCCGTATATACTTATCGACAAAATCCACATTACCCTCCACATACTCAACCATTTGACGGCGCCATTCAGCCCCATTTCCGTATGCCGCTATCGGCGCGATGTACGAAAATATCGGCGCCTCGTTCAGTTCCGTCGCGCTCAGGAAGCCATAAAATTCACGCCTGATACGCTCGTCGGGCACTATGGCATACGACGACACTATCCCCGCGATGTTAAAAGTTTTCGATGGCGCCATAAACGTTATGCTGTTTGCCGCCGCCTCAGCCGAAACCGTCGCAAACGGATGATGCTCATAGCCGCTAAAAACCATCTCGGCGTGTATCTCGTCCGAGATAACTAACGTCCCGCTACGGCTGCATATCGACGCAAGCCGCTGCAACACAGCCTTTTCCCATACTATCCCCGCCGGATTGTGCGGACTCGACAGTATCAGCGCCTTACAGCCGTCAACAACCGACTCAAGCTGCTCAAAATCCATCTCGTATGCGCCGTCAACCATCCGCAGCGGGTTATACACCACTTCGCGTCCCATACGTTCAGGCACAAGCATAAACGGATGATACACCGGCGTTTGCACTATCACTCGATCGCCCCGCGACGTGAAAACGTCTAAGGCTACGGCTATCCCTTTCACTATGCCCGGTATATAGCTCAGCCATTCCGACTGCACATCCCAGCCATAAAGCTCTCGTAGCCAACTGATTATCGTCGGTCGGTATTCTTCCGGCTCCAATGTATAGCCAAAAATCGGATGTTGACAGCGTTCAAGCAGCGCATCCGTTATAAACGCAGGCGTACGAAAATCCATATCCGCCACCCACATCGGCGTCAGGTCAGTCCGCCCGTAACGCTCCGCTAAGCCGTCGTATTTCAGGCAGTTCGTCCCACGACGCTCTATCTCTTCATCAAAATCGTATTGTTTCATTATCCTTGTTAGCCTTCCGCAGGTTGAAGTTTGCGGCGGCGGGTGGTTGGTGCAGTGCGCAATTTACCCGTCGGCGGTACAATTGGTTGCGAAAAATCGTAGCCGTAGTTGATATAATCGACTTTATTCCATAAATGGCGCACATCTGAACGCAACTCCTTTACATTATCCTTTACTTCAGCAATATCACCCTTCAACTCCGTACGCAACTCCTTTATGTCATCCTTTAACTCGGCAATATCCGCCTTCAACTCCGTACGCAACCCCTTTATGTCACCCTTAAGCGAACTGTATATCGCCCACATAAAACTGCCTAATGCGACCACTACTGTCGCCCCTACGCTTATCAATGCTATAATTTCCGTATTCATATCTTCCTCCTTTTTTTTCTTTCACTCCGCAAATATAAGCATAATCCGCAAAACAATCAAAAAAAATCGCACAAAAAAAGAGCGCCCACCCTGCTATGGGTAGGCGCTCTTAAGTTTAATATCGAATCAAATGATTATTCTATCATTTAACCAGAGCTTTGACTGCCGGTTCGCCCTTGACTGCTACTACTACGATTCCTTGCGGAGCCGAGAGGGTAGCGTTGTCCGACGTCAGGACAGTTGTTGTAACAGTCTGACCAAGTATATTGGTGATTGTTACGCTCTTGCCTGCTGCGTTCAGTATAGTTACCGTACCTGTACCGCCAACTACTGCTACGGGCGATGCAACTTCTTCGGTTGCAACCGGGCGCAGGTCGCCGCCGGGGATTACGTTAAACTGAGCGCCTTGCGGCATATCATACTTGTCGCTACGTGCCGAGCTGATGACGGGCACATAGTTCTGGGTCTTAATCCAGCCACCGTCGCAAGGAGCGAACAGTTTGCCCGGTACATCGCGGTCGGTCGTTTCAGACTCGATCAGGAAGTCGTCGGCGCGACGTTCGATCAAACGGAACTGCCATACGCAGTCTTTATGGTAGTTGTTGCCAAGATACCAGTATTTGATCTTCGAGCCTTTCGTTTCGGCATATTTGTGCAGCTTAGCTACATCAACAACCACACCTGTAGTCGAGGTCGTCATAATCTCTTTCTGGATCTCGTCGTAAACTTCCTGAGTATAAACCTGCAGGTTAGGATCGTCGAGTACGAAGAGGGTGTCGTCAACGTGGATCGATTTCACGAAGATCGGACGTTCCCAAGACGTGTTCCACAAGAAGTGCTTGTCTGCCGGCAGACCTGCGGGATGTGCCCAGTCGAAAGAGTTGATCAGGTAGTATCCTTGCAGATAGCCTTTCGTCTGACCGATAATATTACCCTTGTTGTCGCAAATATCTTTCGGTTCTGCGCCTTCCGGACGTACTACGAGCATATATTGCGGTTTGATATAACCGGTTCCACGATTTACGTAAGCCGTGTCAACATAGATAGCTGTTTCGACTGACGGGTGCTGTACCGTGTTGATATAGCCCAGATAGTTCTTGCCGCCACCGGTGTTGTTGCTTGCAATCCAAGTGTTATACTGATCTGTATAGAGCGGAGTGCCGTCTGCATTCTTGCCGCCCGAGTTCTCGAACAGGAAGTATTCCTGCTTCGAGCCGCCGATTTCGTAGAACGAAACGAGCTTCGGATGGTCGGTTTCAGCCGTATTCTCTGCATAAGTACCCGTTGCTACATCGTATCCCAGACCTTCTTTCGCTGTGTTGAAGCGGCGATAGAGCGGGTCGGTGTCGATTTCTTTCGCAAACGTCGTAACAACATTGTTTACATCGGCGCGCAGTTTCGTGCGCAGGATGGTCGTATGCGATTCAAGAGCCGCTACGAACATACCCGGATTGTAATAATGTGCGTCGTTGTCGAAGTCTTCGAGTTTCAACGGGGGCTGTCCGCCTGTCTGTACTGATGTCAGACTATTCATTACGTTCTGTACCAACTGCGTGTTATACAGCGTTTTCAAATAAGCTTCCAAGTTGTCGATCGTCGGATTTGCGCCATTACCCGGTTTAACGGTCGTGGTGTCGATTCTCTGAACGAGTGCGAAGTACTGGTCGCCCGGATTATCAGTGTTCACATACGGACTTGCTTCGTTTGCATATACCCAGCGCAGATAGAAGATTGCCTTGCCGAGGAAGTCTTTGTAATATCCCTTCGAGCCGATAGCATAGCTACCGTCGGCTGCGTTCGTCATAACTGTGTTGTTGATGCAACGATACTTCAACGGGTCTTCGTAGGTCAGACGGTATGCCTGACGTTCCAAAGTTACGATTATACCTTTCAGCGGATCTTTGTCTTTGACGATGTAGCCGTAGGGCTGCGGTTCGCCATAGCCTTTCTCTGCGAGGGTGTCGAAGCTGAAGTACAGTTTGTCGAAGTACGATTCGCTGTTTACATATACCGTAGTGTCGGTAGCAGGATATTCCTTGATCGTACCTTCCCAGCCGATATATTTGCCAACGCCGATTTCGTCTGCAACGCCGCTACCTACTTTCAGGGCGAACACGTTGGTTACGTTGTCTTCCGGTTTGATATACTCGTATCCCAGATGCGGATCGAGACGATATTCATCTTCGTCGATCTTAATAAACGATGCACCAGGTTTCGAGGTAGCTTTCACCCAGTCGCTGTGTTTGATGGGCGCCGATACGTCGATAACTTCCGTGTTCCAAGTATAGCTTGTGCCTGCTTTGCGGAACTGGAATACTGTAGCATCGCCAACTTTCAGCTGGATGCCTTCGAATTTCAGCCACGGGAACTCACGGTTGCGGATGGTGAACGGTGCAGTAAGCGACGAATAGCGACGCTCGACAATCCAGTGGTACGACGGCAGCAGAACGGGATCTTCGCTCGGCTCAAGTTCGTGCCAGATGGCTGAGTCGTTGGTCGAATACAACGGCACTTCGAGGAACTTCGTACCTGCCGCGTTGCGAATCAGGTAAACGTAAGGCTCTATGCTCGTGTATTTCGCCGTCGTGCCAGAACACAAATCGTAAACATCAAAGTAGTACTTCGTCGGATTGTTAACTAACGTCAGCACACGGTTGGTCGATGTCAACTCCTGAATTCCCAGATACAGCCTCTGCGACTGACGATACGGGTCTTGGATATAACCTACTCCAGCCGCCGGAACATCATAGTCAGGTCTTGCCAAAGTAGTACCACCACTATAAGCTGCTGAAGGTCCTGTGATATGCGGATACAGTTCCTGACGCAGCGGCGAAGCGATTACATCTTCAAACGAGCCGCCAAAGTCAACCAAAGTCGAGTCGTCGGCTACGAAGGTGTACCATGCCTGTACAAGTGTATCAGTCCAGAGGTATTTCTGACCTGTAATGGGATCGTGCTGCAGGTCAGGCAATGTGCCGTGCGTGCCGTCGAATTCGTCGCGAGGATAGAACGTAGCCTTGTAAGCATTTACAAGTACCTGTTCGCTCATCGGGTCGTAAACAAAACGCCATGCATACTGACCTATCATAATCGAGTCATTGGTTGACTGACTGTTCGGCAAGCTGCTGCTTAACGCAATCTTCGGGAAACGGTATCCGTCGTCCGTGATCTTCTTGTCAGCATAATACGATGTATCAACATACACATATTTCGAACCTGACTGCAGAACTACATAGCCTAATGCTTCGAGGTCGGCGATTTCTGTTACGTCTTCTTTCAAGGTGTAACCGTCGTTTCTCCATATTTTGGCTCCGTCAGTTCCATCAGTCAAAGCGCCGTCAATATCCAAAGCCTTAATACCCGGATCAGCAAACACGTTGTCGTGGTTGTCGTCAACATCGGGGTTGAAGAGCAACTTCTGCACACCTGCAGTTGTCGTATTCAAAGCCGTATTGATGTCGCTCGCGCTCAGTGTGAAGGGTTT
This sequence comes from Tannerella sp., assembly GCA_031272455.1. Taxonomy (GTDB): domain Bacteria; phylum Bacteroidota; class Bacteroidia; order Bacteroidales; family Tannerellaceae; genus Tannerella. The sequence continues at coordinate 44,911 of JAISTS010000010.1, forward strand.
CGGTTCAACAATCGAGAACCACAACAGACCCTGAACTTGGGCAGCCGCCGTTACGTTGGCTGCGTATTTTACTACAACTTCTAAAGCTCCTGTACCGTTGCTCGGGAAAGCGCCAAGGGTGGTGGGTAATGCTTGAGAACTAGCCAACGCCAGCACAGCCACTTCGTCGCCGTTTCCGGTATAGGTATAGAGGAATCTCGTTTGCTGCAGCGTAGTAGTAGCCACAGTTGAGAAATGCCATCCGTTCAAGCCGCCCGGTATCAGGACAGTGTCGGCTGCGTTTGCGCCTGCTGCCAGGTCGTAATCGTAGTCATAATTGTCCACGTCGAGCATCTCGTTGTAATACTTGTTAGTAAAGTCGAAGATAATCGGCTGGTTGTTGTCCCACTTCTCGGTCTGCACGCACCACAGTGATGCGGCGCTGCGAGCAGTGTTCTGCAGACTGCCGAAATCTCTGAAGCCCGTCTGGATCGTGTCGATAAACAGGAACTTGCTCCCGAGTGTCGCACTATCACCCATAAACAGCACTATGGCAGTGTCTAAGGTTGCCGTTGGCGAATGGATACCAATACCGGTGGTGGTAGTAGTAGCATTGATTGAGTCAACCTGCAGCGCATAGAAACCTTCAGACGTACCGATCGCTTCCAGTTTTTTAACCGGGTCGCCTATGCGTAACTTCTGACCGTCTATGGCTGACTGCGCCGAAGCGCTGAACGCAGCCGCAAACAACAGGAGGGCGCCCGTCAATAGCGTGAAAATTTTCTTGTTCATAATCATATAATTTAATATTAATATTTCCGTTTATTTTGTCTTTCCTGCGGCGGCACTCCGTGCGAGCGGAGCGCCGCGCAGTCGAGACATATTACTTTATTTCACAATCGCCTTAACTGTATCTTCGCCTGCGATAGCTACTACAACTACTCCTGCGGGAGCTGAAAGTGTAGCGTTGTCTGACGTCAATACCGTATTAGCTACAGTCTGACCGAGGATATTGCTCAGGACAACTTTCTTGCCGGCTGCGTTCAGGATCGTTACCGTGCCTTTGCCGCCGATAACTGTTACCTGTGCTGCTGCGACTTCGTCGATTGCCGTTGCTTCACCTGTCTTGGGTTCGACATTGAACAGCTCAGCTTCGAGGATTGCGCTCTCGTAAGCGCCACGGCTGATTACTGCTACATCGTTGTGAATCTTCACCCAGCCACCCTTCATCGGGGCGATCATACGTCCGCTGAATACATCGCGGTCGGTTGTCTCGCTCTCGATAAAGAAGTCGAGCGGGTTGTTGGTTGACTTGCCGTCTGCCGTCATCTGACGATATACATAGCGGAACGAGAATACTTCGTCCTTATGCAGGTTGTTGCCAAGATATTTCTTATCCGATTCGGGTATATCTTCCTGCAGAGCTGCATAATTGAAGTGCTTGTTACCTTCCTTGTCAACCAAGGTTACGTAGTTGTCGCCAAATTCTTTTCCGTTAAGGATATAGAGCGTATCTCCGATATGGACTGCCGGTGTGAATATCAGGCGATCCCAGTTTTCGTAGATATAGTCTGCACCGCCGTTCGGACGTACAGCCGAGTTGTTCTGGACATTGCTCTCGTCAACGCGAGCCGAGTCGGTTGCATTGCGCAGGAACCAGCCGTAAACATAGCCCGGAATTTCAACGTCAACACCTTCGCCGCAAACACCGCAGTTAACGGTCTTCGCTTCTTCGATTGTGGGACGCAGAACGAGCAGATACTGCGGTTTGATGCGACCTGTGCCACGATTGACGTACGCCGTGTCAACATAAATATTGTAGTTGTGCGTCAGGTGGTGGTGATAAACTGCCGGGTCTTCGCCGAGAAGGCTTGCGCAGGTTATGCGGTTTTCGCTGCCCAGATAGTGGATATCCTTGGCATAGCCCGGGATGTACGAGTGCGGTCCCATCTGGTCTTCAAACAGGTAGTCAACTCCACGGAAGCCTTCCGTGTTGGCGCCTGCCGGGTTGAGCGAGCGATAGAAGCGTCCGGTCGTCAGAGCGGGTCCGGCTATCGGGGTGTCTTCGCTTTCGGGGCTTGCAATCTCGATGTCGCGATAGAGCGGCTCGGAGATTTTCTCCAGTGCGAAGGCGTCAACAGCCGTTGTCAGCTGCTTCGGCGATGCTTTCAGATAGAGGTTCTTCTGGTCAACTATTCCGAGAATAGCGCCGAAGTACGTATCGGTGATCTGTCCGTGGCTCCAGTCGTATGCTTTCAGCGTATCGGTCAGGATCTCGTTGAATGTCTGGTTGTAGAAGTGGAAGTCCGAATTTTTGATACGGTCGATCAGCGAATAGTAGGGCTGACCGCTTGTACCCAGATTCTTAGCCACCGTAGCCGTCGGAGCGATAAGGAAGTTGTCGCCCTTGTCGTAGGTATAGCGCAGGTAGAAGTTACCCTTGCCAAGCTGACGTTTTGCAGCCGTCTCAGAGTCGGTGTATCCGTAGCGCTGGTTCTCACCTATTACTACTATGTTGGTGTTCTGATAGTAGTTGTAGTAGTCGTTAACTACGAGGTGATAGTAACCGCGTGTCAGGGTAGCGATCGGGTCGGTCTTCTCGAAGCTGGCAATGATCGATTTCGTCTTGCCTGCATAACCGATACCGTAGTATTCCCATGCTTTCTTGTCGCCTACATATTTGCGCAGCGAGTCGGAAATGAGGAACTCAAAGTATGTCTTGTGCGAATCGGTCTTCGTCTGGTCAACTAAATAGATAGTCGTGTCAGTCGGAGTCTTCGTATCCTGCGAGCTCTTGAAGCCGATATAGTAGTCGTCGCTGTAAGCGTTCCACCAGTGCAGCGAGTATGCATACCAGTTCAGAGTGTCGGGATGGATATATTTGTAACCTACAAACGGGTTGTTACGATAAACCGAATCCTTGATAGCTACAAAGCTGGTGTAGTCGGCGCTCTGCTCAATCGCACCCGAGTGAACAGGATCGTTAAACGTGCTGAACGGCTGACCTTGGTGCCAGTATTCTACGCGACCGCCAATCGGCATCGGTTTCTTGTAGATCTGTACGTATTTGATCGAGACATCTTCAAATTCACGGTTGATAGCGTGAACGCGCGAGATGTCGGATGTCGTATTTATCTTCTGTACTAACCAGTGGTACGACGGTGTCTCCAGCGGGTTCTCGTGCTTCTGCGTCGGGTCAACCCAGCGCGGAGCCTGATCGCCTGCATCAATGGGAACAGTCAGATAGTAGTCAACCAACTCACCTTTGCGAGCGCCCGATACGTATTTCTCCGGACCCTGCTTACGGATAAGGTAAAGGTCGGTCGGTACCGTCGTGCGCGAGTCGTCTGTTACGTCGCAAGTGTTGTTGTTGAAGTTGATGCGCGTATATGACGGACGGTCGGCAACAGTGATAAGACGCTTGTTGGCATCCAATGTCTGTGCGCGTACAATCAGGTAATCCCAAATCGTGTCGTTATACAGCGGGTTCAATACGCCGCCATCATAAATTCCGTACAGATTATTTGCTGCATTCGGATCTTTGATAGTTCCATCGAGGAAGTATTGGTTAGGCGATACGTGCTTAACCTGATAAGCGTTGATAATCAAGCTGTCTTCGGTCGGATAGTAAACGAAACGGAACTTAGCGTAATCGCTTTCTTTGCCGTCGGTCGTCAATCCGAGTTTCAGGTATTTGTTACCCAGCTCGTTATAATAGTTTTCACCATCGTCGCCCGGTTCCAGAACGCGAACGTACTGTTTCTTTTCTACAGCTGTGATACCGAGGTATGTACCGATACCCGAGCCGTATTCTTTCGTAGCCTGCAGCGTGTAGTCCGTAAACGGATTGCTGAATTCGTCTGTCGGCAGATAGTCGGGATCGAAATACAGTTTAACCGTACCGTCCTTATCCTGTGCGCCGAATTTCGAGTTGAAATCGTCTTTGTTCAGCACAACCGGAGCAGTCGATATTAATGTAAAGCGAAGCAGGTTGCTTTCATAAAAATCAGAACCCGGCACGAGGTCATTACCGTGTACGAGTACTAATTTAACAACATAATTTCCATTCGCATCTTTCTGATAGTTACCAAGACCAGGAGGAGCAGTATAACCACTAGCCTGACTAGCATCATCTGCAACTGCCAGAGTCAGCCAGATGTCGTCGCCCACCTGCGATGCCAGATACACTGATGTATCAAACGTGGTGTAGTGCGCAAACGAGAATGTCCACCAAGCTTTATCGCCGCCCGGGACAAATGCATC
>JAISTS010000024.1 GCA_031272455.1 Tannerella sp.
CCCGATTTGCGCAAGCAAGTTGACGTTCTGGTATGGACGCTTTTCCCTAATCCCTTAGTAGAAGTAATTGGTTCACAGGAAATTGACGTCTCCGTCAGCAAACTGCAAAACGGAATGACAGCGGTTCATTTGGTCAATACCTCCGGCGAGCACAAGAAAGCGGGTATCATTGAAACGATAGAGCCTGTGGGACCGCTGACCATAACTCTGCGCTGCGATAAAAAGCCTTCGGCAATGCGCTTGCAGCCGTCGGGCAAAGTCTTGGATTTCGACTATGTTGACGGCAAAGCTATAGCTACGGTTAATAAAGTTGATATCTACGATATTGTTGTGATTGAGGGATTGAAGGATTGAATTACGGTAATACAGGAATCACATTAATATCTCTCATACTGAATACCGTTTCGCCATCCTGTGTCGTGTATTCGGCTTTAAGGTGGAATTTGCCTGCTTCGGCGGGCATATTCGCCTCAAAATTAACGATTTGCGAACCGTAGCCTTCTACTTCTACATCCTTATCCCAGGTCGCCACGACATTATCGGAAAGCATCAAATTTAGCGTGATTTTCCCGTTAAACGGCGTTGCAAGGTCGTTGGTGATATAAACCGGAACAGTCAATCGGCTGTCGGCGACGTATGATTTTTCCCATACATCAATCATCAGACCGACAGGCGCGAAGGCAGGCTTCACATATTTATAGAAATGAGGCTCGTATGTAAGATTCTCAATATCAATCCAGTGGTCGGAAGTCTGCCCGCGCGGTGCTGCAGAACGCGAATAGCCCAGACCGCAGAAATGCAGAACGCCGGCTGCCCGACGGTGCGCCCGCCAGTACTCTGTCAGTATGGCAAGATGACGGGCATATATCTCAAGCCGCTCGTCGGGCGTCAGACTGCTGCTATTCCAGAGCGTTTCATAGACGTTGTCGGTAAGCGTGGTAGTCGAGCCGTCGCGATTAAGCCACAACCATCCGTATTCGTTGATAATGATGGGATTGGCGTATGGCAGCTTGTCGCCGTGGTCGCTCGGTCCGTTGTCGGGACGACGCACAACGCTGAAAAAGTCTTTCAGATAGCCCTCGGCGGGTTCGCTCCCGCTCATATACCGTGAAAACAGGTAAGGATGCGATTCTATCGGGTCGGTGGGCAGGTCTGGCGGCGACCAGCCATTGTCGAAAGGACGGTTCGTAAGGTCGATGTTACGCACCCAGTGCGACTGATCCTGCGTCATTCCGGTTACCGTCTCGTTCTGCAAATCCCAAATAACTATGCTGGGATGGTTCAGATGGTCGGTAATCCAGCGTTTATAGGCAGTTCGCAATCCTACAGCATTGATTTTGCGGATGCCCCAAAGCGGATATTCGTCCTGAATCATAAATCCGAGACTGTCGCAAATCTCATACCAGCGTTCGGGCGGGAAACCGATACAGTAACGCGCTATGTCCCAGTGCATTTCCTTGAAGCGCTCGTGCAACTTCACAACCCACTCATCGTTCCACGGCAGCGAGCCGCGTTCAGGGTCTTCAAAGAAACGGTATATGCAGATATTGGTGCCGCGCAGCATATAAGGTTTGCCGTTCAGCAATGCCACTTTTTTATCCTTGTCGAAAGAGAACGAACGCATACCGAAACGCTCGGTCTTGTGGTCGGCGCCGGTGTTGAGCGTTATCTCGTAGAGAAACGGATTTTCGGGCGACCAGAGTGTAGCGCCTTTCATATCTATCTGAAAATCAACTACTGCGTAGCCGTTAAAATAGATGCTTTCTTCGGGTATGACGCCTTTGGCTACCGTACGACCCGACTTAAGTTCTTTGACCAAATAATGCGTTTTAAGGTTGCCGGGGGCATCTTTTTCCACTTCAGCCACAACACGCAGAGTCTCAGTCTCGATGTCGGGAGCACATTGGATATTGCGGATGAAGGGCTTGCCCGACAGTATCAGCTCCACATTGTCGTAAATGCCGGGGATATACTTTGTCTTTTCATAGTCGCTGCCGTCGGGTACGCTGTCGGGCAGCTCGGCGCGACTGCCGGTGCAGATGACTATCTCATTCGTCTCGCCGACAGGTTTAAGATACTCCTTAATGTCGTAATACTGAGGAGTAAAGCAGTAAACGTCTTCGCCGACAAAATTGCCGTTGACATAGACTTTTGTGCGGTACTTAGCCTTGAAAATCTTCAGGCGTGCGATGTCGAAATCCGTCGTCGGCAGCTCGAAAGTACGTTTATACCAGTAGTTGCTGCTGTCGGAATAAAGTGTACCGACTGTGTCCAGCGCCGGCGACGCCAAATCGACTAATCCCGGCACTTGAGCTGTTGAAAGGTATTCCTGCGGAGGGTTGCTGTTCAGGGTTTTGGCTATCTGCCATTCTCCGTTGAGGCTTAACACCTGACGTGGCTGAGTGTTGCACGAGCACAGAACAACCACGCTCAAAATAAAGATTGATGCTGCATTTTTCATTGTTTTATAAATTTATATGTTTGAATTATAAATAAAATGTTTGTTTTATCAATATTTGTATTTATTTTCTAAATAGCATCATTTTTCTCATACGCCTCTACGATATGTTGAACAAGTTTGTGGCGCACGATGTCTTTTTTCGTAAACGTTACGCGGGCAATGCCGTGCACTTTGGCGAGGATGCGCATAGCTTCGACCAGACCGGAATTGACGCTGTGCGGAAGGTCAATCTGCGTAATGTCGCCCGTAACTATCATCTTGGCATTCAGTCCGAGACGGGTCAGGAACATCTTGATTTGGTGAGGTGTCGTGTTTTGCGCTTCGTCGAGGATGATGACGGCGTCGTTGAGCGTACGTCCGCGCATAAATGCTAACGGCGCAATCTGTATGACGTTGTTTTCCATGTATTCCTTCAGTTTGACGGCAGGCAGCATCTCCTGCAATGCGTCGTAGAGCGGCTGGAGGTAGGGGTCGAGTTTGTCCTTCATCTCACCCGGCAGGAAGCCGAGTTTTTCGCCCGCCTCCACCGCCGGACGGCTCAGTATTATTTTGCGTACCTGCTTGTTTTTCAGGGCACGGACGGCAAGCGCAATGGCGACGTATGTCTTTCCCGAACCGGCAGGACCGATAGCAAAAACGAGGTCGTTTTCCTCAAAACTTTTGACAAGTTTCTGCTGATTGGCAGAGCGGGCTATGACAGGTCGTCCGTTGACGCCGTGGATAATCAGGTTGTCCTGTTTCTTGAGCGTGGCGGCGGCGTTGCCTTTCACGATGTCGGTAATGACGTCTTCGGTCAGCGCATTATATTCTTCGCAATACTCTTCTATCTCGCGGATTTTCTTGATAAAAACGTCCAACTCATCTTCGTCGCCGATGATTTTCATCACGTTACCGCGCGCCACGATACGCAGTTTCGGAAACAGCGTCTTGATAAGCTGCATGTGGACATTGTTCACCCCGTAGAAGGCGACCAAATCCACGCTTTCGAGAAT